>JANWHO010000033.1 GCA_025450375.1 Chloroflexota bacterium | reverse complement strand
GGCATGGATCAATGGCAGGGGGAGTTCGCGCGCATCTTCACCCTCGAGGAGGCTCGCGCGCTTCTACCCGCGATCAAGGAGCAGTTCAGGCGATTTCACCAGGCCCAGGAGGCCGCCGCCTGGACGGTCGAGGAGCTTGAGGCCATGGAGGGGAAGCGCACCCGCGCCAACACCCTCGAATTCGCGCGTCCGCTCCGGGCCCGCCGCGAGGCGCTGGGCGCGCTCACCGCCGAAATGCGGGTGGCGGTGAGCGCCGTCCAGGATCTTGGGGTGATCATCAAACGTCTGAGTCCCGCGCTGATCGATTTCCCCAGTATCCGCGGCGACCGGATCATATTTCTCTGTTGGCAGGACGGAGAGGAGACCCTAAGCCATTGGCATGAGATCGACGCCGGTTTTGCCGGTCGCCGTCTCCTCTAGCCACTCATCCCGGTTTCCCACGCCCCGACAGTGGCCCTGCCCCGTGAAGGGCCACTGTCGGGATCGGGCTACAGTTTCTCGAACCAGCCGGTCGGCGCGTTGGGGCTGATGGTGGTGTCATAGGAGGCGCGCGTGCCGGCGGCGGCCCACTCGACCGCGTTGGCCAGAACCCGCCCAATATTGGGATCCTGATAGATCGGATAGGTTTCGTGGCCAGGGCTGAAGTAGAAGATACGCCCCTGACCGCGCTGGAAACAACAGCCGCCGCGGAACACCTCGCCGCCGGTGAAGGAACTGATAAAGACCAGTTCATCCGGCTGCGGGATATCGAAATATTCGCCGTACATCTCCTGTCGGGGGAGTACGATCGCCGCCGGCACTCCGGCGGCGATCGGATGGCCGGGATTCACGGTCCACACTATTTCGCGGTCATCGGCCTCACGCCAGCGCAGGGAGCAACTGGTGCCCATCAGGCGTCGGAACGGTTTGGAGAGGTGGCCGGAGTGGAGCACGATCAGCCCCATTCCGGAAAGTACGCGCTGCTGCACGCGATCCACCACCGCGTCCGCTACCTGCTCGTGGCCTACGTGGCCCCACCAGGTGAGCACATCGGTATGATCCAGCACATCGGCGGTCAGGCCATGTTCGGGTTGCTCAAGGGTTGCCGTGCGAACCGCGGCCCGGTTGCCTAGGGTGGTCCGCAGGGAGTCGGCGATCGCGCCGTGCAGTCCGTGAGGGTACACCGCCTGGGTGCGGGGATCCTCGCGGTCGTGGATGTTTTCATTCCAAACGGTGACCTGGATGGCCATGGCACGTTCCTTCCTGTGGCTTTAGACACTAGATTCGGACGGATCGGTCCGATGTGCCGCGGGTGCGGTCCCGACAGCGGGCTTTCACCCGCATCAGAGGGTCACCACGCGGCGGCGCATCCGGCAGCGCTCCGCTTCAATGATGCAGCCGATCTGCTCGACCGCGCGATTCAATTGGTCCTGATGGTTGACTACCATGTAGTCGTATCCCTCCATGGCGGCCATCTCGACATACGCCTTTTGCATGCGGAGGGCGATCTGCGCCTCCGATTCGGTGCGGCGTTGCTTGAGCCGTTCCACCAGTTCCTCAATGGAGGGCGGGGCGAGAAAGATGAACACGGCCTCCGGAACCCGCGCCTTCACTTGCCGGGCTCCCTGTACATCGATTTTCAGCAACACATCGCGCCCCAGCGCCAATTGGTCGCGCACCTGCTGCCGAGGGGTGCCGTACATGTTGTTATACAGATCGGCCGATTCCAGCAGTTCTCCTCGGTGAAGCAAATCGAGAAAGGCGGCGGTGGAGTAAAAGAAGTAATCCACGCCATCGCGCTCGGTGGGCCGTGGATCGCGCGTGGTGGCGGTGATCACATGGTAAATATCGAAGCCGCTGGCTTTTAGGCAATCGATCGCCGCATCCTTACCCACGCCGGATGGACCCGACAGGACGAACAGCAGCCCACCAGGAGTCGGCTCATTCATCCGCGTCCAGCTCCTCCAAGGAGTCGGCCGGCTCGGCCAATCGGCGCATTACCTGGGCCGGAGGCAGGAAACTGGCTACCATGTGACCGTCATCAAGCACGATCACCGACCGCAGTTCGCGGTGTTGGCTCACGTCCAGCAACAAGCCACGTTCCTTGCCATCACGGATCACCCGGCGGATCGGAGCCGTGGCACTCCCCAGCACCGCCACCACGCGTCCCGCTACTACATAGTTCTGAGCGCCGACATTCACCATTTCCACCCGCGCCACCCTGATGCTCCCTCCTCTCTCGCTTCCCCATGGATTGGGAAGGAGGGTACCATGGCCTGCCCTGTTCGGTGAAGCCCTCGCCGGGGACGCGGCCTCGCATGGGCTATACTGCTATGCATGCCGTTCGATTCCGTTACCACCCGCGCCGTGGCCGACGATCTCCGCCTTCATCTGATCGGCGGGCGGGTGGACAAGATCATGCAGCCCGAAGCGATGGCGGTGGCCCTGCTCTTTTGGGCCGAACAGGAGAATCAGTGGCTGGTTCTCTCCGCTCATGCCCAGCAGGCACGGGTCCAGCGAACTATCCGGAAGCAGGCCAGCGCCTTCAGCGAGCCCACGTCATGGGTCATGCTGCTTCGGAAATATCTGGAAGGTTCGCGCCTGGTCGCGGTCGAGCAGCAAGGAGTGGATCGGGTGCTCCGTCTTACCTTCCAGGGTGGGCCGGTGCGGTCGGTCTTGATCGCCGAGCTGATGGGGCGCTATAGCAACCTGATCCTGGCCGACCCCGAATTGGTGGTGCTGGGGGCCTTGAAGCACATTCACCCCGATCAAAACCGCTTCCGGGTTACCCTGCCCCATCACCCCTATCTCACTCCGCCCATGCCCATGCAGCCTCCGCCCCACCAGGATTGCCCCAAACGCGATCCGCTGCATACCCTGGGCGGTGACCTGGCGGCCGATCTCGCGATATTCGAGGATCAGGCTCTCCTGTGGAAGGCGCTTCTCGATCTGGTCGACGGCCTGAGCCCCACCCTGGCCCGCGAGGTGGTATATGTGACCACTGGTGCCGTGGACACGGTGGTGGGAGGGCGGCGCGACCTTGCCTCGGCCACCGCGCTACTGGCGGCGATCCGCGAGCGGTTCGGCGCGGACCGCGGGGCGCCCAGCGCGGTGTGGGAAGGAGAGAAGCTCCGTGAGTACGCGCCCTACCCCGTACGCCAGTTCGGAAGTGAGCCAACCCTGTATGGCGATCTGGTGGAATTGCTTGATGTCGTGTACGAGCCAGCCCGGATCCCCGATCCGATCGCCCACCCGCGCGCGGCGCTCCTGGCGTTGATCGATCCGCACCGAGCGGCGCTCCGGCGGAAAATCACCTCCCTCGAATCGACGATCGTCGGCCCGGAGCGCCTGGCCGAACTACGGAATCAGGGGGAGATGGTGCTGGCCTATCAGCACGGGATCGAACCAGGGCAGCGTGAACTGGCGGTCCCGGAGACGGGCCTTACCATTCCTCTCGACCCAGCACTCACCGTCCTGGAAAACGCCCACCGGTTCTTTAAGCGCTATCAGAAGGCACGGGACGCCGCGGCAATCACGCCGGGATTGTTGGAGGCCGCGCGCCAGGATCTCGACTATCTGGACCAATTGGCGCTGCATGCCGCTCTGGCGAGCGATCCGCAATCGCTGGCCGCCGTGCGCGGGGAGGCGCGCGAGGTGCTGGCCGGGCCCGAACCGGCGGGGAAGATCCGCAAGGGCGCCAAGCCGGGGCGGGGCGGGAAGGGGAAGGGCGCGGGCGGGCAGGCGCCGCCGCGGGCCACGCCGCTCCGCCTGCGCGCCGCCGATGACACCGAGATCCTGGTGGGACGCAGCGCCCGCCAGAACGAGGAACTGACCTTCCGGCTGGCTGGACCGCGCGATATCTGGCTGCACGCGCGCCAGATTCCCGGCGCTCACGTCATCCTCCGAGTAGCGGGGCAGTCGCCGAGCCCCGAGGCCCTCCACGACGCGGCGGCCCTGGCGGCCTATCATAGCCGGGCCCGCGACTCCACTACCGTACCGGTGGATTACGCGCCGGTGCGGAACGTGCGCCGGATCAAGGGTGGGAAGCCCGGCATGGTGCATTACTCCGGCGAGAGCACGATCAACGTACATCCGCGCCTTCTGGTCTGAGGTCCAACCTCTACCGTGTGCGCGGATCGAGGGCATCCCGCAGCGCGTCGCCGAAGAAGTTGAACCCCATGATCGAGGTGAAGATGGCGACCCCGGGAAAGACGAACATCCACCATTGGTCGGGATACCTCTGAGCCTCGCTAATCATCGCCCCCCATTCGGGGTTCGGGGGCGGAACCCCGAAGCCGATAACGGAAAGTCCGGCCACGGTGAGGATGGCGTTGCCGATATCCAGGGTGGCCAGCACTACCACTGGTCCGACGGTGTTTGGCAGCACCGTGCGGAGGAGGATGCGCCACTCGCCCGCGCCCACGGCCCGCGCGGCGGTGACGAACTCACGTTCGCGGATGGCCAGCACCAGGCCGCGGACCACCCGCGCGTAGGTGGGCCACCACACTACGATCATGGCGATGGCCGCGTTGGTCAGACTGGGGCCCAGGGCGGCGCTGACCGCCATCGCCAGCACGATAATCGGGAACGCGAAGACGATATCGGCCAGCCGCATGATCAACTCGTCCAGCGCCCCACCCACGAAACCGGCGATCCCGCCCAACAGGAGTCCAAGCAGCATCCCGGCCAGAACCACGATCACGCCGATCCCCAGCGATGCTCGCCCTCCATAGGCCAGACGGCTGAGCACGTCCCGGCCCGTGTCATCGGTTCCCAGCCAGTGCGCGGCGGTGGGGCCGGCCAGGGTGTTGTAGGAATCCTGGGAGGTAATGGGGTCGTAGCGGGTGACCAGCGGGGCCAGAATAGCCAGCAAGACCCAGAGGATCACGATCACCAGCCCCGCCATGGCCAGCGGGTTCCGGGTGATGATCCTCCAGGCACGCCGCTGAGTCGTTTGGGGCTCGCCTACATCTTGCGCCGCGATGGTACTGGTACTCATGGCTAGTTGAGCCTCACTTGCGGATTGAGTACCACGTAGAGCACGTCCACTACCAGATTGATGATGATGTAGATCACGGCAGTGATCAGAGCCACCCCCATGATGGCGGGGAAGTCGGCGGCCCCGGCGGTCTGGGTGGCATAGTAGCCAAGGCCGGGCCAGCTAAATACCGTCTCGGTGAGCACGGCCCCCGAGAGCAGCGATCCATAGGCGAGGCCGGCCAGGGTAAGGGTGGGGATCAGCGCGTTCCGCAGGGCATGGCGGGCCACGACCGTTTTTGGGGGGACGCCCTTGGCCCGGGCGGTGCGGACATAATCCTGTCCCAGCACCTCCAGCATGGAACCGCGGGTGATCCGGGTGATGATCCCCAGGGTATAAGCGCCAAGGACGGTCGCGGGGAGAAGCAGGTGCCAGAGAGCGTTCACGAAGGCGGTCCAGTTCCAGGCCAGCAGGCAGTCGATCAGCACCACCCCCGTGACCGTGGGCGGCGCGGTGATCGTACGGTCGAGTTGCCCATTGGGCGGGGGAAGGATGCCCAGGTGATACCAGAGGACGATGGAGCCCAATAAGCCCAACCAGAAGACGGGAAGGGAGATCCCGACCAGTGACAGCAATCTGGCGAGGTGGTCCAGCAGGCGATCGCGCCTGACGGCGGACAGTACCCCGAGCGGCAAGCCGATCAGAAGGCTGATCAGCAGGGCGGCGGTGCTCAACTCAAGAGTAGCGGGGAAATATTGCTTGATGTCATCCATGACCGGACGCCGGGAACTGATTGAGATCCCCAGATCCCCAGTGAGGATACCCTTGACATAAATAACGTACTGCACGGGCAGCGGTTTATCGAGCCCGTACTGGTGCTTATATCGGCCAACGATACTGGGGTCATCTTGCGCCCGCTGGCCAAGGCTGGCGATCACCGGATCGGCCGGCAGCACGTGCGAGATCAGGAACGTGGTGAGGGTAATCCCGATCAAGGTGGGGATCAGGAGGATGAGGCGCCGGATGACATAGGTGGAAATGCTCATTCAGGTTCCACGGAGAAGGGGAGCGACCCTGACCACCGCCGGATGGTCCATCCACGCTGAGATGGGCAAACCGGCGCCTGTCATGATCGCTCCCCTTAGTTGCCGAGTCCCCGTGGGGCCGGGGGCACGACGCTTACTTGCTTAGTGTACGGAAGTTTTTCGGCAGGATGGGAGAATACACGTAGCCTTTGATGTTGCTGCCGAAGACCAGGATGTTTTGCGGCTGCACCACGCCGATAAACGGACTTTCCTTCAGCCAGGTCTGCTGAACCGTACGATAGAGGGCCGTCCGCTTGGCCAGATCGGTCGTAGTATCGGCACGCGCCACGATGTTCATCAGCCCCGTGTCGGTGGAAGGAACGTACCACATACGCTTGGCTGGTCCGCCGCCAGGTGAGAACGGACCGGCGTAGTCGTTGGGATCGGGATAATCCACCCCCCAGTTATACAACACCATCTGTAGTTTCTGGGCCCGGTAGGCAGGAAGCAGGATCGTATCCTGCTGAGGCACCAAGTTCACCTTGATCCCTACTCGCGCCAGGTCATTCTGCACCTTCGCGGCCAGGGGATCGAACGTGACACTGTCAAACGTTGTGTTCACATCGTAGTTCATGTTGACCGTGAACCCGTTCGCGTATCCCGCCGCCGTGAGCAGGGAGCGAGCCTTGGCCAGATCTTGATGGATCAGGAGTGAATTGTTCGTGGCGGTGTCATTCCCTACCATGCCCACGGGAATCATTCCGTTGGGGCGGGTGCCCACGCCCTTGAGCAATCCCTTGAGAATGCCATCGTAGTCAAGAGCGTAGCGGATCGCCTGCCGCACCCGAGCATCGGAGAGTGGCTTGGAAACGGCGGGATTGAGGGTCATGCCCATGTAGATCAGATCGAGCGTGTTCCCCGTGACCACCTTCACACTGGAGTCATGAAGGAGAGGCGTCACCTGCTGGAGGTTGATATTCATGGCCGCGTCCACGGCGCCACGCTGGACCAGCAATCGCTGCTGCGCGGAGTCTACCTGATTCTGGAAGATGATCTTGCTGAAGAAGGGCTTCGGGCCCCAATAATTGGGATTCCGCTCCATCACGATCTGGTTGTTCCGGGTCCAATTCGTCATGGTAAAGGCGCCGGTGCCCGCCGATTGGCCATCGAGGAAGGTCGTGGCCTTGTCCAGCTTGGCGGCGTTGACGGAATCATCGCCGCCGTGGGCGATTACCACCTTGGAATCGAGCACGGCAAAGTTGACGTCGGCAAGCGCGGACAGGAAGGAGACATCCGGCGCGCTCAAGCTGATCTGCACTGTATATGTATTAAGCGCCTTGATGTCCGTGGCGCCCGCGATCAGGAAGCCTGGATTATCGTTCAGATAGAGGAGCCGGCGATAGGAAAACACCACGTCGGCGGCGGTCATCGGATTGCCGCTCGCGAAGCGGACATTTTGGCGGAGGTGGAACGTATAGACCTTGCCGCCGCTGACCGTGGGCAAGGACACTGCCAGATCGGGGACCGGATGGATTGTATCGTTGCCCTTATAAGTGATCAGCGTGTCGTAGCAATTTGATTGCATCGCCGAGGCGGTAAACTCATAGGAGCGGCCTGGATCCATGGTTCTGCCGTCCTGAATATCGGCCGCCACCAGCAAGGTTGTGCTATCGGCCCGCGCGGGCTGGGCCGGACGGAGGACCAGGCACGAGGTTAAAAGGGTGGCTGCGGTGGCCACTGTTCCGGCGGTTCGGGCGTACTGGAAGCGCATACTCACCTACCTTATTGCTCTAACGAGAGAATATGATGTCCACCACTGTATCAGGTAGAACAGGCGCGTGCCTAGCGTCGGCGCGGACCCCCCAATTTGGCGGCTACTCACGAGGCGCGCGACACAGTATGATGGCAGTACAGGGATCGTGGTGCGAAGCCCGCCTCAACCTTGCCGTCGAATCGGAGATACCATGCGCAATTTCTGTACTTATTGCGGATTCCGCAACACCCCGGAGGCGACGGCCTGCCTGGGCTGCGGGTCCCCGCTGGATGCGCGCCCGGCAGAGTCGCCTCCGCCGCCCGCGCCGGTGACGCGGCCAATTTATCTAGATGGCGCCTTGCCCTCTCATTCATCCCCTCCGATCCAGGTTCCCGGCGGCTGGTACTCCTCGCAACAACACACGCCGGAGCATCCCGCCGAGCCGCCGCCCGGCGCCGTGAGCGCCTGGACCGCGGGGCAGCAGGCCCCCTTGCCGCCGTGGCCGTTGCCTCCTCAGGGCTTGGCCGCGCCTCTCCCCTATGGTGGGCCTTATCCCGCCGCGCCTTCCGGTCCCAATCAGGGATCATATGGGTTCGATCCGGCACAATTACCCTTTCCGGATCCCTACCGGAGCCAATTGCCCCCGCCCCCGCCCGGCTTTTATCGAATTGGTGAGGCGCCCAATGCGCCAGCATCGGCGGCAAGGCCACCGAATGGCTATCCACCGCCTGGCTGGCCCCCACCAACGGGGTATGGCGTGAGTCCGTACGGCCAGCCGGCGAACGGGTATCCCCAGCCGAACGGCTACCCGCGGGTCGGCGCGCCTCAGCCCGTGTATGGCGCTCCCCCATCGCCCTATGGCCAGGGAGGAGAGTATGTCTCCGCCCCTCCGGGAGTCGGGCAGCCCCAGGGCGCCTATGGATCCGTCCCCGCTGTCTACCCGCCTTCATACCCAGTTGTTCCCCATGGCTCTCCCTACGCGCCCATACCCTATGGCCAGCCGGCCGGCGGCCTGGCGGATGGGGGCCAGCGATTCGGCGCTTATCTTCTGGACTCCATGGTGCTGGCTATCCCGATGTTTTTCCTCCTCAGCATCGTTGGCGCCACCGAAAGCGCCACCTGGGCTGGATTCTGGCTCCTGGCTCTGGTGCTGTGCCCCGCCACCTACTTCATCAGCGCCTGGGCTACCACCGGGCGCACCATAGGCTATCGGGCCATGGGTTTGCGTCTGGCCCGTTCCGATGGCGGCCAGGTCTCACTGGGGGCGGCCATCGCTCGCTACGTCACTCTCTTTGCCTGCATGATGTTCTTCTTCCCTGGTATCCTGGGCGCTATGTGGATGCTCTGGGATGACAAGCGCCAGGGCTGGCATGACAAAGTGGCGGACACGGTCGTGGTCCGCTCGTGAGTGATTCCATGCTTGAGACGGACTTGAAGCGGCATCTGGCTCCCGTGTGGGCCCACTACACCGAGATCGTGGCCGCCCGAGGCGAGGGCGTCTACCTCCATGGCATCGACGGTACGCGATATCTCGATTTCACCTGTGGGATCGGCGTGACCAATACCGGGCACTGCCATCCGAAGGTGGTCGCCGCCATTCAGGAGCAGGCAGGCCGTCTGCTTCACGGGCAGATTAACATCGTCTACCACGAGCCGGTGCTTCGGCTGGTCGAGACGTTGCTCCCCGAGATGCCCACCGGTCTCGACACCTTCTTTTTCGCCAACAGCGGCGCCGAGGCAATCGAAGGCGCGATCAAGCTGGCGCGCGCGGCAACCGGACGCGATGCCGTGATCTGCTTCCAGGGTTCGTTCCATGGCCGCACCACCGGCGCCCTGGCCCTGACCAACTCCAAGGCCCGCTACCGCATGCACGCCGGAGCCCTGCCCGGGGCCGCCCATGTCACCAGTTATCCTTACTGCGTCCGCTGCCCCCGCCGGGGCGCCCACGAAGGATGCTGCCAGCAGCAACTGGCCGACCTCAACGAATTGCTGGCCACCCGCGCGGCGCCCGAGACGATCGCCGCCATACTGGTCGAGCCAGTCCTGGGCGAGGGTGGCTACGTCGTGCCGCCCGCCTGGTTTCTCCCCGCCTTGCGCTCCCTGTGCGACCGGCATGGGATCTTGCTGATCGCCGACGAGGTGCAGACCGGGTTTGGGCGCACGGGACGCATGTTCGCGGTCGAACACACCCGCACGATTCCCGACATCCTGATCATGGCCAAGGGCCTGGGCTCGGGTCTGCCGATCAGCGCCATCGCCGCTCCACGGGCCGTGATGGCGCACTGGACCCCCGGCTCGCACGGCGGCACCTACGGGGCCAACGCCGTGGCCTGCGCCGCCGCCGCCGCCACGGTAAGGACGATCCGCGAGGAGGGGCTGGTAGAGAATGCCGCCACCCAGGGCGGCTTCCTTATGGAGGGCCTCCGGGCCTTGCAGGGTGAGCAGCCGGGTATCCTCGATGTCCGGGGCCTGGGCTTGATGGTGGCCGTGGAGTTCGCGCGTCCCGATGGTTCCCCAGACGGGGCCCGCGCCAAGGACATTCTGCACCGGTGCGTGGACGATGGGCTCCTCGTCCTGACCTGTGGCCCCTACGATCAAACCCTGCGGCTGATCCCCCCGTTGATCGTCAGCCGGGAGCAGATCGAGGATGGAGTGGCCATTCTGCGCCGGGCAATCGAGGCCACCGCCTGACCGATCCGCGCTCGCGTTTGTGGCCGCGCCCCTAGGTTGTAGCCGCGAAACGGAATCCCCTGTTTCCAGGTACCCTGTAGGGGTCAAAGCAGAGCCTCGGCCACGAGCAGGCCGCCGACGGGAGCACATGGACCAACAGTTTATCCGTAACTTCTGCATCATTGCCCATATCGATCATGGAAAGTCCACCCTGGCCGACCGTTTGCTGGAAACGACGCGGACGGTGGCCAAACGGGACATGGAGGAGCAACTCCTGGATCAGATGGACCTGGAGCGCGAAAAAGGGATCACGATCAAGGCGCAGGCGGTCCGCATGGCCTACACCGCCGATGATGGAGTGACGTACGAACTCAACCTGATCGATACCCCCGGCCACGTTGACTTCAACTATGAGGTCTCCCGAAGCCTGGCCGCCTGCGAGGGAGCGATCCTGGTGGTCGATGCCACCCAGGGAATCGAAGCCCAGACCCTCGCCAATGTCTATCTGGCCTTTGGTCAGGATCTGACCATTGTGCCGGTGATCAACAAGATCGATCTCCCCAGCGCCGAACCGGAACGGGTGCGGGATGAATTGCAGCGGGTGATCGGACTGAACCCCGACGAAGTCGTGCTGATCAGCGCCAAGAGCGGGCTGGGGATTCACGAGGTGCTTGAGGCGGTGGTGCGCCAGGTGCCTCCGCCCAGCGGCGACCCAGCGGCGCCGGTGCGGGCCCTGATCTTCGACTCCAAATACGACTCCTACCGCGGGGTGATCGCCTACGTGCGGGTGATGGACGGTACCCTGTTTACCGGCGACCGGATCGCCCTCCTGGGCTCCGGGGCTCAGAGTGAGTTGATGGATCTGGGCAGTTTCCGTCCCACCCTTACCCCGCTGCCGGAGTTAAGCGCGGGCGAGGTCGGCTATATCGCCACTGGGCTGAAGAACGTGAAAGACTGCCAGGTTGGCGACACGATCACCAACGCGCAGCGGCCCGCCGCCGCTGCTCTACCCGGCTATAAGCCGGCCCAGCCCATGGTATTCGCTGGTCTGTATCCGATCAACGGGGAGGACTATCCGCTCCTCCGGGATGCCCTGGATCGTCTGCAATTGAATGATGCCAGCCTGACCTACGAGCCGGAAAGCTCGGTGGCCCTGGGCTTCGGCTACCGCTGTGGATTCCTCGGCCTCCTCCACATGGAGATCATCCAGGAGCGGCTGGAGCGCGAATACGACCTGGAGTTGCTCGCCACCGCCCCCAGCGTGGAATATCAGGTGACCCGGACCGACGGCAGCGTGGTCGCGGTAGACAACCCAGCCCAGCTCCCTCCCCCCGACGCCATCGCCTCCATTGCCGAACCCTGGGTGAAGGCCAGCATTTTCACCCCCACCGGCTACATCGGAGCGATCATGGAGCTATGCCAGTCCCATCGGGGTCTGTTCGTGCACATGTCCTACCTGGATGAGCAACGGGTGCAGATTGACTACGACGTGCCGCTCTCCGAATTGATCATCGACTTTTACGACCAGTTGAAATCCCGGTCCCAGGGTTATGCCTCGCTGGACTACGATATCACCGGCTACCGGGAGGGGAAGCTGGTCAAACTGGACATCCTGGTCAACGCCACTCCGGTAGACGCGCTGTCCATGATTACCCACCAGGAGAAAGCCTATGCCCTGGGGCGGCAACTGGTGGATAAACTACGGACGATTATTCCCCGCCAGTTGTTCGAGGTGCCGATCCAGGCGGCCATCGGCTCCAAGGTGATTGCCCGCGAGACGGTGCGCGCCATGCGGAAAGACGTACTGGCGAAGTGCTACGGCGGCGACATAAGCCGGAAGCGGAAGCTGCTGGAGAAGCAGAAAGAGGGGAAGGCCCGGATGAAGCGAGTAGGGAACGTGGAAATCCCTCAGGAAGCGTTCATGGCGGTGCTCTCGCTCAATAATGGGAAAAGTGAATAGAGACATAATAGGTTGGAGAGTGCTCTTCCTTCCGATGAAGTTCGGAGGGTATGATGACAAGAGGAACAAATACTATCCAAAGGAGCCCATCCTCATCATGGCCACGTCCCTCGACACGATGCCCCAATCCGCGATTGTGCTGTATGGCACCCCTTGGTGTGGGGACTGCAAGCGGTCGCGCCGGCTGCTGGAGACCAACGGCGTTCCCTACCACTACGTGGATATTGAGACGGACCCGGCCGCGACCGCCGTGGTGGAACGGCTGAATGATGGTCGCCAATCGGTCCCCACGATTGTCTTTTCCGATGGCTCGGTCCTGGTCGAGCCTTCAAACAAGGTGCTGGCGGCTAAGCTGGGCCTTGCCATGTCCTAGTCTGGACCAAATTGGGTCACGATACCGTACCGCCAAACCACGGGGCTGGGGGCCCGTTTCGCGGAAGCCAGGACGTGGGGTGATGGAATGTCCCTTCACCCTATTGCCATGTGCGGTATGCTAAAACTACAGTGAGGTTCTTCTCATTATTCCCGTGCATTGTCACGGCACTGTAGCGGCATTCCATTTCCTCGCCGCGTTTGGTTTCGCGGCGCGACCTCGCGGGCCTTATTTATCTTCTTTCCTTGTATCTCGGTGGTGGCAGTTGGGAAGCCGGGTGTTCGCCTCATGGGCGCGGCGTTCCGTCGCGATCCTGGGGCTGTGTGCGTTTTTCTCCGTCGCGGGGCCCCGAATGGGGATGGCCGCGACATCGTCGTGCGCGGCCCGGCATGCCGTCGTGTTCGTCAATCAAGGCTATGGCTCGTCGCAAGCGTCAATTACCGCCATTGCCTGCGCCACCGAGGATGTACGTGGGCTTACGCCTCACCAGCCGATCAAGGTGCGTTTGGTCGATAGCTCCAGCTTACGGGCCGAGGCGGTGGCAATCCGCCAGCGTGACGTGGCGGCCGAACCTCTGACCGGTACGGAAATGGCTTTTGAGCTGCTGGGCGCCCTGGCGCCCAACCAGGATCTGGCGGCGATCCGGCGTAGCCAGTACGGCGGCAACACCACGGCGCAATACGATATCGCCGGGAAGACACTGTACGTGCGGGACAATAAGCCGGCCTATACTCCCCTGGATAGGGCCTTTATCGCTCACGAATTCGCGCGCGCCTTGCTGGACCAAAGCTTCAATCTCGCCAACTTGACCGGCCCTCATAATGATCCCGCCGGACGTAACTCCGACGCGCAATTGGCGGCCGAGGCCCTGGTGGAGGGTGATGCCTTCACGACCATGACCAACTTCGCCATCACCACCTTCAGCCGGCAAGACATTCTGCTCCTGAACCAGGAATTGCAAAGCGGGGGCAGTCCGCCCTCCGACTTTCCCCACGATCAGATTGGTTTTCCCTCCACGCAAGGGACAACCTTCGTGAAGTACCTCATGCAGGCAGCCGCCAACGGCAAGAAGGGAACCGCCGCTCGTGACGCCGCCAATCTGGCGATCAATAACGCCATGCGGCATCCACCTGGTTCGACCGTGGAGGTGCTGGACCCGGCGCTCTATGTCCAGCATCATGTCAGCACGGCCACCGAAACGGTCGATGC
>JANWHO010000032.1 GCA_025450375.1 Chloroflexota bacterium | reverse complement strand
GTAGCGGCCCGAATTGTAGATGATGATCAGATCGGCGCCTCCGGCCTCCGCGCACTTGGCGGACAGTCCGGTCCCGGCCCCGGCCCCGATGATCGGGCGACCCAGCGCTGCCTGGGCGCGCAATCGAGCCAGAGCCTCTTCACGATTCATATGCGCCCCTCCTTGCTTCCGTGAATCCTTCTTTCGCACTCCTCAACGTAGCACGAGCATCTCAGAATTGACGGGTGAGCAAGCCATTATCCATGGCGGGGCTGACGACCAACTCGCCGCGCTGGAGCTGCTCCTAGCGCGGTTGCAGCCAAGCCTGAATGTCCTCAATGCGCTCCAGGCCGAACTGGACTACCTGCCGATGCTCCGCCAGGCTGCTATTCGTCGTCTTCCCGATTAGTGACGAACACCCGGGGAGCCAGGATGAGGAAGGCGCCGACGGTCAGATAGAGCAGCATGGTCAGCACCGCCCCAATGGTCAATTGGCTGGCGCTGGTCTTCTTGAGCAGTATAAGGAGAAAGGCCACCGCCGCCAGGGCAATAGCCAGATAGATGCCCACGGATGGCCACCCATTGGGGAGTTTTCGGACAATTGAGGGCGGCATTACGATCGTTCCTCCATCGTGCCGGGGCGCCGTTCCGCCGGCCAGTGTTACTATACCGGCTTCGCCTTTATACTGGTAGCGATAGGGCGGTTTTGGCAAAGGAGAAGCCACGGGCAGGATCGTTCTTCTCGACAGCGGCTCTTAAATCGGGCTGTTGCCTTCGAGGCCGGGCATGCTTTTTGGTCCATAGGATTCGAGCCATTGCTCGAAGTCGGCGGCGGGGCAGGGCCGGCTCAGGAAATAGCCCTGGGCAATGTCGGTTCCTAACTCCCGAAGCACCCCATAGGAGGCGGCATCCTCTACCCCTTCGGCCACCACCACCAGATCCAGCGCGTGCGCCATGGCGATGATCGAGCGGACAATAGCCAGATCCTTCCGGTCTCCCGTGGCCATGCCGATCACGAAAGACTTGTCGATCTTGACCTCATCGACCGGCAGTTCCTTGAGATAGCCGAGCGAGGAATAGCCGGTGCCGAAATCGTCAATAGCGATGCGTAGGCCGAGCGCGTGAAGATTGACCAGCACCTCACGCGCCCGTCTCGGATCGGCCATCAACATGCTTTCGGTGATCTCCAGCGTGAGATCCTTGGGATCCGCTTCATACCGACGAAGATGACCAACCAGTAAGTCGGGAAAGTGTGGGTCTTGCAGGCTGCGGGTGGAGAGATTAATCGCGATGGGCACTCCATGCCCCTTCTCGCGCCATGCCTGAGCTTGCGCGAGCGCGGAAAGCAGAACCCACTCCGTCAGCGGCAGCACCAGCCCGGTCTGCTCGGCCAGGGGAATGAACTCGTCCGGTGGGATGAAGCCATGTACTCGGTGCGGCCAGCGCAGTAACAACTCCACTCCACAAAATTGACCCGCGGCAAGAGCAACCTTGGGCTGGAAGTATGGGAGGAGATCGCCATCGCGAACGGCTTTCCGAAGGTCGTGGACCAACTCCAGGCGGCGCAAGGTGTGCCGGTCCTGGGTTGCGTCATAGACCGCCATGCCAAGGTGCCCCCGCTTGGCCACGTACATCGCCACATCGGCATGCTGAAGGAGGGTCTGCGCGTCATCCCCATGCTGGGGATAGATCGCGATACCGATACTGGCCGCGAGGCCGAGTTGGTGTTGTCGCACCGAAAAGTGCCGGTCGAACTCCATCAGCACGAGATGGGCAAGCTCCCGAGCCGTTTCCGGATCGGCCGCTGGGAGAATGATGCCAAACTCGTCGCCCCCCAGCCGGGCGAGCGTCTCGGTGGCGCCGATTGCCGATTGCAAGCGCGTCGCCACCTGGCGCAAAACCAGATCTCCGATCGGATGCCCGAGCGTATCGTTCACCTCATTGAACCGATCCAGATCCAGGAGCAGGAGACTGACCGGCTGCCCAGAGTGCGCCGCGGACCTCAAAATCGATTCCAGATGCTCATTGAGCAGCAACCGATTCGGGAGTCCGGTGAGGCTGTCGTGAAGGGCTTGATGACGTAGCTCATCCTCGGCGCGCCGCTGTCGCGCCCGCAGTGACCGTTCGCCCAGGGCCCGCCGCACCGCGTCGCCCAATCTACTCAGGCGATCCTTGAGCAGATAATCGGAGGCGCCGTGCTTCATATAGTCGACGGCTTCCTCGTCGAGAATCGTGCCCGTGACCACGATAACCGGCAAATCACGGTTCTGCCCGCGAATAAGGTCCAGAGCCGCCCGCGCCCCAAAGGAGGGCATCCCGTGATCCGCGATCACCACGTCCCATTCATCGCGATCCAACGCGGCGAGCAATCCCACGGCAGTATCGACCCGCTCATACACAAGATCGAACCCCTGTCGCCGCACCATGGCCGTAACCAAGGCGGCGTCACTCAACGAGTCTTCGATCAGAAGGAGGCGCAAGCGGGGCGGGGGCGCGGTCATGGTCTCGGCGTTTGATTGAGCACTAACCAGTAGAGCCCAAGATGATCGACCGCCTCGGCGAAGTTGCCGAAGTCCACCGGCTTCCGTACATAGCTGTTGACCCCCAGGCGGTAACTCTCGACCAGATCACGCTGCTCATCGGACGAGGTCAAAATAACGACCGGGAGAAACTGGGTCCGCTTATCAGCCCGCACCGCCTGGAGTACCTGCAAACCGTCAACCTTGGGCAGCTTCAGGTCCAGCAGCATGACTTGGGGGAGATCGCGCGCATCACGTCCTTCATGGGCGCCCGTGGCAAAGAGATACTCCAGTGCCTCGACCCCATCGTGGGCTACGACCACGTCATTGGCGATGTGGCTCTTCTTAAAGGCGCGCAAGGCCAACAGTTCATCTCGCGGGTTGTCCTCGACCAGCAAAATCACCGGTCTTTGGCTCTCGGCCATCATGCCCTCCTTTGCCCCTGAGCAACCGTAAAGTACAGCGTGGCTCCCTGCCCCACGGCGCCCTCCGCCCACACCTGCCCGCCATGACGATGGATGATCCGCTGAACCGTTGCCAAGCCGATGCCGGTGCCCTCGAACTCACTGACCGAATGGAGGCGCTGGAACGCACCGAACAGTTTGTGAGCATAGGCCATGTCGAAACCGGCCCCGTTGTCGCGCACGAAGTACGCATCGCGTCCGTCGTGCCGCGTCGTCCCTACCTCGATCCGCGCCTCGGCCACGGCACGGGTAAACTTCCAGGCATTACCCAGCAAGTTTTGCAAAACTATACGGAGTAATCGGGTGTTTCCTCGGACGATCAAGCCGTTGGCCGTGGAGAGGGTCACTACGCGATCTGGATGAGCCCGCGTCAGTTCCTCTCCGACGGAGCGCGCCAGCGCCGCTAAATCCACATCCTCGTATTCTACGTCGGCGCGGGCAACGCGCGCGAGGTGCAGCAAATCATCGATCAACTGGCCCATGTCATTGGCGGAGCCTACCACGTGCTGAAGGTATTGCTTCCCTTCGGCATCCAGGGCGTCGGCATAATCCTCAAGCAGGGCTTGACTAAACCCTGAGATACTGCGCAGGGGCGCCCGGAGGTCATGAGACACCGAATAGGAGAAGCTCTCCAACTCCTGATTGGCGAGGCCCAGCGACCGGTTCGCCTCGTCGAGCGAGGTAAACAGCCGCGCGTTCTCCATGGCCGTCCCCACAAGCGGCGCCAGGGTCAGAAGTGGCCCCAGTAGCTCCTCACTAAAGGCGCCCACCTCTATACTCAACAGATTCAAGACCCCAACCTCACGCCCATTGGCCCGCAAGGGCACGACCGCGGCCGACCGCAGGCCCGCCTCGACGCACACCCGAACGTCGTCCAATGGTTGCTCCAGCGCCAGGGCGGTAAGGTCGGGAAGAAGCAGGCAGGGTTGAGCGGGTTGGACCAGGCTGCTTGTGGTCTCCATGAGGGGCACTCTGATCCCCGACCCAAGAAGATCGCTCGCCCTCCCTTCGGCGTAGAGGAGGGTCATCATCACCCCATCTCCATCGATGGCCCATAGGCTCAGCCGATCAAAGGACACGAGGTCGCGCGCGTCGGCCGCGAACTCCGCCCAGACGGAATCCAGATGCAAGGTAGAGCCAAGGATTTCGGCCAGGGTCCGCTGCACGTTCAGTTGGCGGCGCATCCAGTTCATATGGTCACCCAGCCGCGTGAACTCAGCCGCCCCTGAAACGGTGATTGGTCTGGCCAGATCGCCCTGGCCGATCAGGGTGGCCGCGCGCGCGAGCTGGCCAAGCGACCCCATGATCGCGCGAGTGGTCAGCCAGGCAACCACGGCCACCAGGCCAAGCGTCCCAACCAGGACCAAAAAGTTTATGCCACCGGTTTGGTCCACCGCTTTGAGGCTGGTCTGGAGATCCTTCGCCCGCGTGGCCGCGACGTACGCCGTCAAGTGATCGGATGACTGATTGACCCGGTTGAAGAGCGTGTTCTCATGCAACACAGCGGCGACAACCGGCGACGACCCGCGGCCCAACGCCGCGGACCGCCCAAGGTAGGGGACCACCCACGCCTCCCAGGTTTCCGCGTCCATGCGCATCGCCGCAAGCAAGGCGCGGCCCCGCGCATCTCCCGCCAGGAGTTCGCCGGCACGCCCCTGGAGCAAGGGCAACGTCCGGGCCGCGGCCTCGTAGCGCCGCGTGAACATCGCGTCGCCGGTGAGCAGGTAGCCGCGAAGGCTTGTCTCCTCCTCATGCCGCAGGTTTTCGATCTGGGAAACGGTACTCGCGACGGCATCGAGAGTGTTCACCGTGTGCATGAAGTGGGTACGCAGGACCTGCATGCTGGAAAATGCCGCCGCCAGACCAAACAGCAACCCAAACACCAGCACTACGTAGCTGCCTAGCAATCTGCCGCGGACGCCGCGGAACAGCCCCCTCGGATCAGAGGAAAAGCGCGGCCCTGAGTCCATGCCCATACACCAGCCCATCTGAGCACGCGCCTATTGTAGGCTTTTAGTAGAACATATAGACCGCCCGGCGTCTATCCCCCAATGTGAATGAGCGGCTAACATGTCCAGGAAGAGGCATTGATTAGGCTGAGCGAAATCAAGCCAAGTTGTTCAGCGCCTCACCGATGGCCGCCTCCAGCGGCAGGGCGCGGCCGGCGGCCCACGCCGCCTTCGCGTCCATCGCGTCCATCGCGCTCAGCCGGCTGCGTACCGCGGTGGTATCGCGATCGTGCATGGGGCGATCCGCCGGTGGGATCGGCGCCCCAAGTTGCTCACGCAGATGTTCGGCGACCCCGAAGAGTCGTCCCGCGCGCCGGTTTTCCCCCCGTGCCGCGGCCGACCGGCCAGACCCTCCAGGATTGAGGCGATTTGTCGCTTATTTCCCAGTTCCTGTTCGAGCCGCAGGCTCGCCTGGAACGCGGTTGCCGCCTCATCATGATTG
>JANWHO010000031.1 GCA_025450375.1 Chloroflexota bacterium | reverse complement strand
TGCCAGGTAATGGTTTGCGGTTCAGTGGACGTAGCCATGGGATTTCCTCCGGTGCATTGCGGCTGTGTGAGCGAACGGTCCAGGGTGCGGAGAACGCCGAGCAAGAGGACCTGCTTGTCTCGGGTTAAGGGTGAGAACAGACGGTTGATCAGCGCTTCTTGCGCCGGCACCACCCGGTCATGAAGACAGCGGCCGTGCTCGGTCAGAAATAGGCGGTTCGCGCGTCCCTCCTGTTGCCGCCGGAGCAAGCCATCGCGTTCCATGCGATCGAGGAGTTGGCACACGTTGCCCTTGGTCACCCGCAGGGCCTTGGCCAGTTCGCCTTGCGTACACCCCTCGGCCGAACCGACTTGAGCCAGTACGTCGAATTGCGCCACGCTCAAGCCCCAGGCTCGTAGATGCTCGGCGGAGAACTGATCCACCTTTTGGAACACCGCCAACAGGCGCAGCCAGGCGAGCAACCCGTGCGACCGAATCCCACTCTGTCCCCCAACCTCAAGATTCTCGACCATGGTTTACCCCTGAACTCACCTTCCTCAATAGTTTATCACTAAACTATCGCGCCGTCAACCGCGCGCCTCAAAACGCGCGGACCAGCGCCACCCCGCCCACCAGGAGGGCCACCCCCAGAAGCCGTTGTGGGTTGATGTGGTGGACGGGTAACCCCAACATGCCCCACTGATCGAGCAGTAGGGAAGCCGCTAACTGGCCGCTGACAAAGAGGGAAAAGGCAAGCCCAGCCCCAAGTTTAGGAGTCAAGACCAAGGCCGCGAGGACGAATATCGCGCCGAGCAGACCGCCGGTCCAGCCCCACCAGGGAACCGAGCCTGGATGATCGGTGAAGGGCGAGGGCAATCGGCGCGCCGTCACATAGATTACGAGACAGACGAACGACACCGATATGGAGACCAGCGCCGCCCAGGCTGGATCGCTCAGGGACTCCCGCAGCCGGCCGTTCACTCCCGCCTGCACGGGGATACCGAACCCGGCCGCCAGCGCGGCCAAAATATACAGGACAATCATCGAGCCTCCTCGGTATTTCATGGCACGCGACCGAACTCAGAGCGCATGCCTTGCCTCGGATAGTTTGGGAGTGCGAGCAACCAGCCCCCAGTATAGCCGCATATCAGAGGGCAACCGGGGGAAGGTAACGAAAACCTCGGGAAATCGGGAGAGGGCGCCCTTTCAGGGCAGCCGCGCTATCCCTCGCCGGTTCCGCATGCATCTTGAGCAATAGCGCGGAGCGGCAACCTTGACACCCCTTCCCAGCGGTTAAGCTGGGCTGCGTAGAGTCAGTTCTGGAAAGTAGGTAGTGTAACGACGCGGATCACGGGTGAGTAATGCGCTAGCCTTGGATAGAGCGTGCCCTCCTACCATGAAATCGGGCATGACTCGCTGTCGCCACGAGACGCGGGAGTTGCATGATGGACAGGCAATATCGAAGCGATGCCCACAGTGGGGACACTGTGCCCGTTGGCCCCGTGTGCCAAGATAGACTGACCACGCCTCCGCCGCCAGATGCAAAGCGGCAGGCGAAAACACGTCCACCCGAACCCCAAGTTGTTGCAGAAACTGCTCCAAGCCGTCGGCATCATGAAGAAACGCGACCGAAAGCTCCGCATACACCACTGGGCAAATCACCACTACACCCGCGACGAGGGCCCCATAGATAGCATCACTGGCCGCCCGAGCAAAAGCTGCATCGCCTGATACGATGTCCAGCAACACATTGGTGTCTATTGCCGTGGTCATTCGCCGCGTAATTCATCCATCAACTCATCCGTGCTGGGCAACGGCATTTTCCCACGCAGATATCCATGCCATTGGTCGATTGTTTCGCGAGATACATGCTTGCGCATAACCACTTCACCGTCGTCGTGCACGTCAAAATCTACGCGGCTTCCAGGCTCAAGACCCAATGCATCCGTAACTTGCTTCGGAAGTGTTACCTGACGCTTACTTGTCACCGTTGCCATTACTCTTTTTCCTTGCCTAATTTCCTTGCAATAAGCGTAAGCCAAAACCCCCTCGTGGTCAACAGTACTATCGATAAACTAGAGTTAGAGTTCGGAATGATCTACCTACCTCGATTCCAGCCGAACCGCCCGCTGCATCAGGTGATACGACGCGCGCCCGCAACGTAGGCGGTCCTCGGCCGGATAGGCCACATAGTAGAGGTAGACCAGCCGATCATACAGCCATTGGCTGCGAAGCACCCCTTTGCAGACAGCTAACAGACCGAGATTGACTAACTCTACCATTCCCAGCCCGGTGTATTCGATATGGTCGATCCGGAACCCGCGGCCGAGCATCGCCCGTAGATCGGCGGCGCTATAGTGCCGGTGGTAGGGATAGCCGCCAGGAATCACCTCCTCGGGTGGATGCGAGCCGCCGCCGGCCAGCCAGTCCCATAGGTTGAGCGAATCAAGCCAGGCCAGCGCCCCCTTGTGCGGCACGCTGAGGATCAGCGCCCCACCAGGCCGCAGCACCCGATGGACCTCGGCCAGCACCGGCCCCTCGCGCGCCACATGCTCCAGCACGTCGAGCAGCACCACGGCGTCAAACGAGCGGTCCGGAAAGGGCAGCGCCTCGGCCGGCGCCAGCGTAAAAGGAATGGATGGCGCCGCTCGGCGGGCTCGCGCGATGAACGCAGGCGAGGCATCCACCCCCTGGACCTCGTGGGTACGGGCAATCAGCCGGGTGCCGTAGCCAAAGGCACACCCCACGTCGAGCACCTTGCCGTCCGGCGGCAGCAGTCTTACCGCCCGCTGCCAGCGTGCCATGTCCACCCCGGCATCAGTGTCATCTCCCGGCCACCATCCCGCGCACAAACCGAGGCCAAACTCTGTACCCTAGAATACAGTACTGGTCGCCTCTGTTCAGCCGCCAGCCGGGAGACTGATGACTACCCTTAACCACCCCGCCAGTCGCGAAACTATCGTTATTCTCGACTTTGGCGCTCAATATAGCCGCCTGATCGCCCGCCGCATCCGCGAAGCTAACGTCTACTGTGAATTGTTGCCCGCCACCACCCCATGGGAGCGGATCGCCGCGCTGCACCCACGCGGCTTCGTCCTCTCGGGCGGCCCGTGCAGCGTATACGAGCCGGGCGCGCCGCTGGCCCCGCCGGAACTCTTCCAGAGCGGCGTGCCCGTGCTGGGGATTTGCTACGGGATGCATCTGCTGGCCCATCAACTGGGTGGCTCGATTATCGGCAGCGAGCAGCGGGAGTATGGCCCGGCCGAGGTGGAGCGGGTCGATACGCACCCGATCTTCGCCGGCTTGTCCGCACGCAACAAGGTCTGGATGAGCCACGGCGATTCGGTGGGCGCCTTGCCGCCCGGCTTCCGCCTGATCGGGCGGACCGAGACGACCCCCGTGGCGGCAATCGCCAACGATCTTGGGCAGATTGGGGTGCAGTTTCACCCGGAGGTCGCCCATACTCCCCAGGGCGCCCAGATGCTCCGGAACTTTGTTCGCGATATCTGTAGATGCCGGGGCGACTGGACCCCGAACAACGTCATCGAGGAGGCGGTGGCTCGAATCCGCGAGCAGGTAGGCGAGGAGGGACGGGTGCTGTGCGCCCTGAGCGGCGGCGTGGATAGCGCGGTGGCCGCCACTCTGATTGCACGGGCGATCGGCGATCGCCTGATCTGCGTGTTCGTAGACAACGGACTGATGCGGAAAGATGAGGGAACCCAACTCCTGGCGGTGTTCGGCCGCGACCTGCACATCCGGGTCGAGCATGCCGACGCCCGCGAGCGATTCCTCACCGCCCTGGCTGGGGTGGAAGACCCCGAGACGAAGCGGAAGATTATCGGCCGGACCTTCGTGGAGGTGTTCCAGGCGGAGGCGGCGAGAGTGCGCCAGGAATTCGGCGAGGTGCGGTTCCTGGCCCAGGGTACACTGTATCCCGATGTGATCGAGAGCAGCAGCCACGAGACCGGAAACGCGGCCCGCATCAAAACCCACCACAACGTGGGCGGGCTCCCCGAAGACATGCCCTTCGAGCTGATCGAGCCGCTCCGCTACCTTTTCAAGGATGAAGTCCGGAAGGTAGGTCTGGCCCTGGGGCTGCCGGAGGGCATGATCCACCGTCAGCCCTTCCCTGGTCCCGGCCTGGCCGTCCGCATCCTGGGCGAGGTGACGGAGGAGCAGCTGCGCGTGCTCCGCGAGGCCGATCACATCGTGGTCTCCGAGATCAAGCGGGCCGGGCTGTACCGCGAGATCTGGCAGTCGTTCGCCGTCCTGACCCCTCTTAAAAGCGTGGGGGTGATGGGTGATGGGCGCACCTACGCGAATGTCCTGGCGATCCGCGCGGTGACCAGCGACGACGCCATGACCGCGGATTGGGCCCGCCTCCCCTACGATCTCCTTGAACGAATCTCGAACCGCCTGGTGA
Source organism: Chloroflexota bacterium (assembly GCA_025450375.1). The sequence continues at coordinate 1,993 of JANWHO010000031.1, read as the reverse complement.
ACGAGATCCCCGCGATCAACCGGGTGGTCTACGACATCAGCAGCAAGCCGCCCGCGACAATCGAATGGGAATAAACTCGTGAAGGCGCTGGTGATTGGCGGCGGCGGGGCGGACCACGCGGTGACCTGGAAATTGGCCAAGAGCCTGGCCGTGACCACCGCCTATACGGCTCCCGGCAATTACGGCAGCCACCTGGTGGGGGCGAACGTGAACATCCCTGCCACCGATCCGGAGGGCCTGGCCGAGTGGGCCAGGGAAAATCAGATCGATCTCACGATTGTCAACCACCCCGTGGCCCTGGCCTTTGGCGCGGTCGATGTGTTTCAGTCCCAGGGTCTCCGGGTGTTTGGGCCGACCCAGGGCGCCGCGCGCCTGGAGAGCGACAAGGGCTGGGCCAAGGGTTTTCTGGAACGTCACGGCATCCCCACCCCGCCCGGTCGCCTATTTCACCGGCTCGACGAAGCCGAGGGCTACCTGGCCACGGCTACCTGTCCCCTGGTGATCAAGAGCAGCCAGATAGACTCTCCCACCAACGTGGTGGTCGCGCGGCATCAGGTGGCGGCAGGGGAGGCGGTTCGGGCCGTCCTGGCGCCGGCTCGGCGCGGTCCCACCAGCTCGGTGCTGATCGAAGGCTACGTGGATGGCGAGGAATGCTCGGTGCTGGTGGTGACGGACGGCGAAACCACGCGAGTGCTCGGCACCGCCTTTGTCTATCCCAACGCGGAGGGCATGAGCGACGCGTCAATTACTCCCGGCATGGGGGTGATCTCCCCGGTTCGAGGCGCGAGCGACCCTAGCGAGGAGGTGGTGGACCGGATCGTCCGCCCGCTGCTGGCTGGGCTGGCCGCCGAGGGAACGCCGTATATGGGAGTGCTTACCGTTCGCGTGATGCTGACCAGAGGCGGCCCAATAGCCCTGAGCTTCAAGACCCGATTCGCCGACCCCGAGGCCCAGGCCATTCTCCCCCGTTGGCAGGATGATCTCTATATCGTGGCCGACGCCGTGCTTGATCGGGCGTTAAACGATCTGGCCCCATTCAAATGGTCGAACGAAGTCACCTGCGGAGTGGTGGTGGCCTCCGAAGGCTACCCCAATGAGGTCGAGACAGGGTATGGCATCCTCGGCCTGAGCGAGGCCGGGAACTCGACCACGATCTTCCATAACGGGACTCGCGATCCCTATCAGAAACCGGTGGGCCTGATCACACCCGCCTACGATCGGGCGTCCACCGGGCGGCTGGGCCGGCCAGGTGGTATCTCCTCCTGGTTGATTCCCTCCCGCTCCCGCTCCAAACAACTCGATGCCCAGGCGACGCGGGTCTCCCGCGACCCCTATAGCCAGGTGATCACCGCCGATGGCCGGGTGCTCACCGTGGTGGGACAGGGGAAGACCCTGGCGGAAGCGCGCCAGAATGCCTACCGCGCGGTTGGCCGCATTTCCTTCACCGGCTGTTGGAGCCGGAGCGATATCGGCGAGGAACCGATGGGCGGTGGGCGATGATCCGGCGTGGTCTGCTGATCGCGCTGGCCGCCGGCGCTCTCCTGATCGGGCAGGCGCTTCCCAGTCAGGCCGAGTCGCGCTCGCGGACCAGTTTCGGCGCCCTGGACCATTCGATCGTCTATGATGACGGCCAGCAGGTGGTGCTTATTCCCGCCTCTGGAGGGGGACCGGTGGGCCTGGCCAACCTGTCCCCCAGTCCCTCGGCCTTCAAGCGGCCCCGCTATGCCGGCTGGGAATTTACCTATTATGACAACGGCTATATGCTGGGGGACATCTACGGGCATCGTCAACCGATCACACCGCCGATCAAGGCGGGCGAGGACGTATACGATGTGTGGCCATCGCCCGATGGCCAATATCTGGCCTGGCAGTTCGTCACCTCCGGTACCATCGAAGGGCTCAACATCAACATGGCGGCCAGCCGGATCGTAATCACGGACCAACAAGGACGGAATCCACGGGTCTTGCTGCAAGCCGCGGCGGGCGGCACCTA
>JANWHO010000030.1 GCA_025450375.1 Chloroflexota bacterium | reverse complement strand
CGATCCGTATTCCGCTGGCCTCCAGGCGTGCTTCCAGCCCCGCATACGCATCAATGTTGGCTTCGGGCAGGTGTAACCGGTACTCCTCGAGGCATTCCCCGGTCTCCCGGAACCCCCGTGCCGCCGCGAAGCGCCGCCCGTCCCGCGCGTCAGTCCGCACCCAGTCCAAGAGCCGAGTTGCCTCCAGCGCACTGAGCCGTGCCCGAAGCGTGCGGGCGAGGCCGCCGCCTATCCCTTGTCGCCGGCGACTCTGATCGACGCGGACGTGAACCGCGTAGCTGCCGCGCTGGCCGGTCCACCATGCCTGGGCAAGACTACTCACCCCTACCACGCGGCCCGCCTCCTCGGCGACCCACTGCTCACCTCGGCAGTTGGCGGCCTGCTCGGCTAGCTCCAGACGGTAGCGTTCTACCGTCAAGGGCGCGCTATCGGCTTCTTGCCGGTTATAGATCGCCACGATGTCGCCATCGTCACCGGCGGCCCGAGGCCGAAAGGTCAGCGCCCCAGTGTCGCCGGACGAGCAGGTCAGTTGATCCTGGCGCTGCCCGTAGTCCGTCATGCCATCTCCTTGGTTGGGCAGGCTGGTAGGTTCGGGTGGAATCACCGACACCGACTCGACCCGCTTTCCATTCTATGTGCTCGCGCTCCGCGTGTGAAGGATAACTCCTCGAATCGGGAGGCCCGAGGCTCAGGCCAGCGCGCGCTCGATTGACCGGCGGGCGTAGCCGGGGCCGACGGTCATTCCCCGACCGCCGATCGGGGCCGCCAGGTGGATGCGCCCACCTATCGTCTGGGGCGGGCTGTCCTGCTCCTTGGGGACCAGATAGTAGCCGTTCCACCCCGCCTCGACGCGCCAGGAGGGTAAGCGGAGCATCCGCCGCGCGTAGCGGAGAATGGCCTCGGTAATGGCGGGATTGGTCCGCTCCTCCAGGTCCGCCGCCTGGCTGGGCGACCGGTACTCGTGCGAGTCGCCGATCACCACCGTGCCATCCGTTTCCTGTTTGATCAGCAGGTGAATGTCGAAGGCGGTCAGTTCCTCCTCCACCGGCTCGGCGCACATCGCCGCGTGCGAGGGACAGGACTTGAACGCCGGATAGCGGCGGAGCGAAAGGCCGGAGAGGACGGGGTGCGGGAGGCGGAAATCGACTTGCGGCACGGTGCGGAGCATCTGTAGCTTGCAGACCCGCATGGCATCATCGGTGAACAGTTCGGGGAAGAGGATGCGGCGCTCGGCCCCGCCGCATACGAAGACATGGGCGGCTTCAAAGGGATTCCCCGCCGCGTCATGGGCGCGGCAGTGCCCACCGCTCACCTCCAGGTGGGTGATTGTGGTCCGCGGCAGGTAGGTTACGCGGCCCGTACGTTCGAGGAAAGGAATCAGTTGCTGGAGCATCAGCCGTGGGTCCAGCCCCAAGTCATGGGGGAAGAGCAGCGCCCCCCGACAATACTCCGGCTCCAGGAAGGGATAGCGGGCGACCGCCTCCGATCCCTCGATGAACATGCATTCCGCCTTGTCCGCCTGGGTGGCATATTCGGCCAGCACCGCCCGTTCCAGAGTGGTCGAGGCGAGATACAGACTGCCGGTTTCCCGTACCGTGATATCATGCTCGCGCTGGATAGCCCTGTAGATGTCGCGGGTGTCACGGGCATAGTCGTCCCACACGCTTCCCGGCTCCACGATCGAGCGGGCGATAATCCCAAAGTTCCGCATGGAGGCGTCGTTCGGCCAGGGATTCCGCTCCGCCAGCAGCACGGAGTACCCTTGTTGGGCCGCGTGATAGGCGTGAAACGCTCCTACTACCCCGGCTCCCACGACCAGCACGTCGGCGCTGCGCACGGCTTCACCTTCCTCTTAATCGTTCCTGCCATTTCGTTTCCTGAAAACACAGATGGCACGGATGCGAACGGCTGACACAGATTTCTCCACCTGGGATAGGTTGAGAAACGTCAGCAGCGCGATGGTGCTTCGTGGATTCTAGCACGAGGGGCGGTTGTCGGTTACGCTGTGTCTTACCGACCCTTTCTTCCCTTCGCGGATCCGCCCCATGGTCACTGACCTGACATCGGAGAAATCATCGTGCTCTTGTGGATCACGCTTGTCGCGGTCGTATTGCTCGGCGCGGCCCTTAGCTCGGGTTTTGTCGACCGCGCTCCGCTCTCCTTTCCCATGCTCTTCCTGCTGCTTGGGCTCGCGCTTGGCGGCGGTTCGCTGGGGATCGTGGCCATCGGCCCGCGCGCGCCCGCGCTCGACGCCCTGGCGACCGTCAGCCTCTCCCTGGTCCTATTCCTTGACGCCGTCACCCTGGATGTCGATGAGCTGCGCCGTGAGTGGCGCGTGCCGTTCCTCGCGCTGGGTCCGGTGACCGTGCTGACCCTCCTGGGGGTGGCCCTGGTGGCCCACCTGCTTCTGTCCCTCTCGTGGGTGGAGGCGCTGCTCCTGGGGGCCGCCCTCGCCTCGACCGATCCAATCGTAGTCCGTGATGTCGTGCGCAATGAGGCCATTCCGCGGCCCGTGCGCCGCGCGCTCACCATTGAGGCCGCGATGAACGACATTGTCGTCCTGCCGGTCGTGCTCATTCTGATCGCGGTCCGCCAGGCATCGATGCACGGGGTTGCCGGATGGCTCGGCTTTCTCGCCGGCTTGCTGGTCCTGAGCCCCGTGGTGGGGATGGCGGTCGGCGGCATCGGCGCCTGGTTGATGGGCCGCGCCGACGCGCGCCTCGGCATCCGGCGCGAGTACCAGGCCATGTATGGGGTCGGGCTGGTGCTCGCCGCCTATTCGGTGGCGCAACTGGTTGGCGGCGACGGCTTTCTGGCCGCGTTCTTCGCCGGCATCGCCGTGAACGTCTTCGACGTGACGCTCTGCGATTGCTTTCTCGACTATGGCACGGTCACCGCCGAGATGGCGATGCTGCTGACCTTTATGCTCTTCGGCGCGGCGCTCTCCAAGTTGTTGGGAACGGTAGATACGCTCTCGGCCCTGGGGCTGGCGGTTATCACCCTGGGGCTCATCCGGCCCCTTACGATCGGGCTGGTCTTCTTCCGGGCAACCCTGAGCAACACGGCGCGCGCCTTCATCGGCTGGTTTGGCCCGCGCGGCTTGAGTTCGTTGTTGCTCATCCTGCTCGTGGTGCAGGCCGGATTGCCCGAAGGGGACCGCCTCCTGGCGATCACTGGCCTGGTGGTGCTGGTCTCCGTGATCGCCCATGGGATCACGGCGACTCCGCTCTCGCAATGGTACGGGCGCGGAGTAGCCAGGGCGAATCGTACCCTCCCCGAGGAGCGCGAGGGGAGCGCGGGTGGATTGTTCCGCGGGGAGGCGGCCGATGTGCCGCGGATCAGTCCCGATCAGTTGGCGGCACGTCTTGCCGGCCCGCGGCCACCGCTGGTCCTGGATGTGCGGAGTCGCGCCCAGTACGACGCTGACGAAGGTCAGATTCCTGGCAGCGTCCGCGTGCTGTCGGACCAGATCCAGGCATGGATCAGCAAGGCGGATCGCGCGCGGGCCGTGGTAGCGTACTGTACTTGACCACGCGAGGCTACCAGCGCCCGTGTGGCGCGGCAACTGCAAGCGAGCGGTATCGATGCCGCCGTGCTCGCGGGCGGCTACAATGCCTGGCGGGCGGCGCATCCGGTCGAGCCCAAGTCCGCCGGGGCGGCGCGAGCCGGGTAGCGTACTTTCTCGCCGTCTCTCGCTTGGCAGCCCGCCAAGATCCTCAAGCTGCAACTTTCTAGGACGCGCCATGCCTAATCCATATAGAGTCCCGTGGAGCGTACCGAGCATGTCAGCACACGATTTGCGGATGTACTACACATGCGCTACAATCGGTCTGTACGACGTCTGTGCTACGAATCGGAGAAGGATGATGCCTACCGCGACCAGTCTACGCATACCCGACGAAACAAGGATCGGCTTCGATGAATTGGCTCAGCTCAGTGGCCGAACCCGTAGTAAGCTAATGGTCGAGGCCCTGGACGAGTATCTTGCCGCCAAACGCCGTCGTATTGCCCTGATCCAGGAAGGAGAGCGTGACCTGGATGAAGGACGTTTCGAGAACCATGAGACCTTGGTCGCGCGCTTCAAGGAGCGTGGAATGCTTGCGGCGAACTATGTGCCGTTCGCCGAGCATCCGCGCGACTGATGGCCCTCCGATGGTCTGACTCTTCAATCTCCGACCTTGAACCTATACAAGAGTACAATACGCGCGATAGCACCAAGCAGGCCCAACGAGTGGTTGGTGCGTTATTCCGCGCCGCCGAGGGATTGGTCACCCTACCTTTCGTAGGGCAAGCCAACATGGATGTAGAAGGCGAACGGGAACGACCACTCTCACGTTGGGGCTATGTCTTGATCTATCGCGTAATTGCCGACGGCCGCTCACACGGAGGCGAGGCGGACATCGAGATCGTGCGGGTGCTGGGCCCGGGGCAGCAGCGTAGCTAATACACTGGTCATCTCCACTGCCCGCGCCTACGCCATCTTAGCCGCCGCACGACCAGCATTGCGGACCCGCCCCGGTCATTGGCCGCCGCGGAGGTCTCGCACACCCTCGGGCAAAAAGCGGATTGCGTCAAAAGTCACCGTGCAGCCGGCCCCGGTCGGTGACTGCGCCAGAAATCCGAGGCTGGCCTTCTCGCCGTCCTCAAGGCGGAAGTGACGGGTAAGCTCCCAGACCTGCCCATCGCTGGAGGCGTGGAAGGCGAACGCCGACCCCATCCGGCTCACTCGCAGCCAGATCTGGTTGGTCGGTACCTCGAACGCGTTGGCGTCATCGGACGTTCCTCGCGTTACCACCGACACGATCATTGGGCGCCCCCGCGGCGAATACTCGAAGCAGAGCTTGGCCCAGTGATCCTCGTCGCGCCAGATCAGGAGCACCCCGGCGTCAAAGGTCGCGGCAAAGTCCACCACGACGCGCGCGCTGAGCTGGAAATCCCCGCTGACGGCGCCCAACAGCCGGGGCGCGTTGCGCATCGGCGCGGCTCCTTGCGGGTCGATAAAAAGATCCGTGCGGGCGCCCGCGGCCATGGTCAATGACGAGTCGGTCGCCTGCCACTGGGTTGGGGGCGTATGCCAGACAAGGGGCGCGGGGAGCGGCGGCAGACTGACGAACTGATCCATGGACTTTCCCTTCTCGTTGTCTTACCTGAACGCGCGGCATCAGTTCAGTATGCCGCGCTTGCCGGCTCCTCGATCGCGCATTTCCCCTCGATCGTCATCCCCACCGCCAGGGCCACGAAGCCACTTGAAGAGCGGAACTCGGCCCCCATGGGGCCGCGGGCCGTCTCATCTTGTCCCACGTCCACGGTGGTGATGCCCCCGGCTCGTATGGTGTAGGTCGGAGATCCGGCCAGGACGCCAGCGCTGCCATAGTAGGTAACCGCGACCTGGTCGGCGGTGGCGCCCGGATTGTAGAGATACACCTTCCGCGTGATCGGCGTCCCGTCCACCAGGGTAAGCCCAAGATCGGTGAACAGGGCATCGGTCAGGGGGATCGAGGCCGCCGGGACGATGATGCCCGGAGCGCTGCCCTGGTTCGGGGAGCCGCCGAAATACTGTGCAGACTCCGCTTCGAGCGGACCAGTGGCGCCGACAGCCACGCTGAATGGGCCGGCGGGCCGGCTACCAATCGCGGCGTTGACGCCAATCGTCCCCCTGGCACCCGTCCCTATCTTGATCGTCACCCGTGTCCCCAGCGCCTTTCCCGAGCCGTCGGCGAAATCAGCGGTCACGGTCACCGTTCGGCCCGAGGGGTTGAGCAGGGCGATGTACGCCTGGTCACCAACCCCTTGCGACGACCGGCCAGGGCTCG
>JANWHO010000029.1 GCA_025450375.1 Chloroflexota bacterium | reverse complement strand
CAATCACCCGGGCTTCCTCGTATACGTCCACGACCCCCCGCCAGGCCCAGGTATCCAGGCGGCGGTCAATCACGCGGGCGATCCGCGGCACATAGTCGGCGATCCGGCGGGCCGCGAAGGCAGGGTGGAGGGCATCCCGGTGCCGGCGATGCTCCGCGCCGTCCATGGTAAGGAGGTTCCGCGGTCCGGAAGTCCGGCCAAACGCCCAGCCCCAGCCCAGGTTGTGTGAAAATGCACTCCGCTCGGTCTGGAGGATGAAGCGGTTAGCCTCCGGACCGAGGAGGAAGAGGATATCGGTCTGCCCGAGCCGTGCCTTCACGAGTGGCCCAAGCTCCTCGTGCAGCCTCGCCAGATCGGGTCCCCGAACAGTCCAGTACTCCTCTGGGAGGGCGGCAAGGGAAGCGATCACGCGAGAGTGGTGGCGCGCGCGAGGGCAATCATCACCCGCGAATGGTCGCCGAATGGTTCACCGGCGTAGGAGCCTAGCATCCGTTCGACCGTGAAGCCTGTCGCGCGACAGAGAAGCTCCACTTCGCGCGGGAAGTAGACATGCATGGCGAACTCCGATGCGTACTGGTCGCGGCTGTCGTCTCCGGACGTCACGTTATAGTAAAAGGCATGGGTAGCCAATTGGGTAGCCTGCTCGTAGTGGCTGGCCGCGCTCCGACGGATCCGCTGACCATCACTCCCTTGAATATCGAGATCGGGCCGAGGACCAGTCCCGGTAAGGGCTCGCGAAAGGGTGCTAAAGTCCGGCGCCTCAAGGTCAATCGCAAGCAAACCTCCCGGAGCCAGATGCCTCCGGATATTTCGCCAGGCCGTCAGTTGATCATCCAGGTCCACCAGATGGTGGCCTACGCCATAAGGTAACAGAATTGCGTCATACGACTCGGGTAGCTGACTCAATCGAATGTCGCCTTCGATGTACTGCAGGACGTCTCCGAGTTGGTCCTGTTCACGGGCCGCGTGCGCTCTGGCCCGCTGAATCATGGTAGGCTCCAACTCCAGGCCGGTCATGGAGAAACCATGCTTGGACCCGAGGCGGGCGAGCGGAAGCGTTAGCCGGCCAGTTCCGGAGCCAACCTCCAGGACGCGGACAGGCCGCTCACGAAGCAGCAAGGTCCGCCAGAACTCCAGATCCTTGACCTCGCGCGACGCCACTTCCAGATCATAATGATCCGGATGCTCGTAGATCGCTTCTACGGCCATGCGACCCCATCCCGCTCAGCGCGAAGCCGTCTCAATTGCATACATTCGGTAGGGGAAAGCGCCCGCCTTCCATTGCGGGAACGAACTCCATGGCGGCGCGAGCAGCGTACTGCTCGCGCCGCCATGCGGTGAAGTGATCATGATACCGTGCCTACGGAATCAACAATTAGGGAGTGGGCACCTGATCCGAATCCACCTTTAGGTAGACGACCCCTTCATCGACGCTGGCGATCAGCGAGGGGTCCAGCGGGCGGTCGGTATGCATAAGCAGCCCGGAACGGACTACCAATCCCGTGACCGCCCCTGTGTTGGTATCAAACCAGACGTCCTCGACCTTGCCGACGTTCTTCCCGTCGCGCCCGGTCACCGTGCTGCCCTTCCGGATGACGGAGGTGTCCCATTCTTCATGTGAGAGGGCATTACTGACCTCGTCGCGCGCCGCCGGATCGCCGCCAATCACCGGATCGGGCTGGTTGCTGCCCAAGGGCGCGTTCCGGGGCGCGCCCATCATCATTCCCGCCGGCCAGTAGATGGAACCGGGAGTGAAGCCGGGCGCCAGGGCAAAGTCTGCCGGAGGCTCGACGTAGTTGGCATCGCGGAACTCCGGCAAGTCGTTCACCTGTTGGGAACTCAGATTAATCGAGTACTGGCCACTTGTGTCCTGGCGCAAATCGCCCACCGGCACTTCCACGTCTCGCGGCAACAAGATTCCCTTTCGAAGGACCACCGAGGTCACTTCGTTCTGATAAGGGTCCAGAATGAGCCGGTCCACGGTACCGAGATCCTGGCCGTCACTGGATCGAACGGGCGCGCCAATTTCGACATTCATCGTGCTGACTTTCCTCTTACGTCGGGCCCTTGTGGCCCACTTTACCTCGGGTATCCCGGATGCCTGTTTCGGCTACGTCCGGGGTACCAGGGTGCCGTCCGCGTTCTTCCGGCGGCGCCGGCGCCGGGCCACGTAACCCGTGGTGGCATAGGGAACGGCATCCCCCCAGCACGCGATCAGACTGAAGCTGCCGCAGCGGCCACAACTCAACACGGCCTCCTTGGGCAGTGCCCCCACGTCCGCCTGGCTGATCTGTCGCTGGCTTGCCTCGCTGTGATGGACGAAGTTCCGGCTGTTCGAGCAGTTCAGGCATTCGACTTGCCGTGTGTACATGACCATCGGGATCGCTCCTTCTGTCCTACTTAAGGTCCACCGTTCAGTGCATAGCTACAATCTCGCTGAACGGGGATCTTTGGCCATCAGCCATACGGCCCACGCGGGGATGGGAACTGGGCTAATACGAAGGATGAGAAGCACGTTGTAGCGGTGATATTGCCACTTTGGCGCCGACGAAAGCGCGGTTACAGTCTGTTTACACCTTCGCAATATGTGGGTAATAGGAGGGCGCTAGCCTGAGGAAGGTGGCACCATGGACCACCGGCCGGCGTTTTCGCACTCGTTTCATTTTCGTATCGAACGTTCACGAGGTATGCGGTCAGCGCGGTCCGAGCGATGAGGACCACCGATGACCCGTGGCGGATCGCCATATCAACCTGCCGGCTGATCGCTTTTATCCGATCGAGGTAGAGACCTAATCGATGGAGGTAGTCATGCGGAATGCATTCGCCCATCTTGGCATTGTGCTGGTGGCGCTGCTGATGGCAACTGGTCTGCTCGCGCCCCTAGCCGGCATCCAGTCCGCCGCCGCGGCGGATCGGGACAGCGCGGCAAGCGTCACGGCCACCGTGGTCGGCCCCCCTTCGTCCAGCCTGCCGGCGGTCATGTTGGTGCAACTCGGCAGCCAGACCCTGTCGGTCACCATCAGTTCGGATACCAAGCTCGAGCGCCGTTTCGGCGGTGAGGCCAGCTTGAGTGAATTCGGCGATGGCGACACGGTCGTAGTCTCCGGCGATGTCACGCCCACCGGCTTTGCCGCCGAACGTATCGTCAATCAATCCGTACAGTCGCGCTATACGGACCTGCAGGGGACCGTGGCCGCGATCAATCCACCGGGTGTCGTGCCCACTTCTATTACCTTGACCAACCTGGCGGCCCTAGGTGGATCGAACGCGCCTTTTACCAATCCCCTCCCCGGCCAGATCAATCTGCCAGTGTCCGCCGCGACGACCATCACGATCAATGGAGTCACCCAGCCAGCCGCCAACTTGATCGGCCAGTTGGCCGTCAACGATCAGGTGACCGTGGTCGGCGTCTACGATCGGGTGTCCAACCAGTTCGATTCGCTTATCAACCTCAAGCGGTCGGCCCCTCCGCCCCCAGTGATCCTGCACGTGATCGGAACCTTGACCGCGGTTCCCAGCCAGTTGGTACCCAACGTGACCCTGTGCGTGCATGCCACGGTGGTTACCGCACAGGCGATTCGGCCGAACCTCTCGCCGGTCAGTCCTTGTGGGAGCGGCTTGCTGCCGGTCTATGTGAGTGCCGACACCAAGCTTCGGCGCCTCTACGACGAACCTTCATCGTTGGTTGAATTCAGCCAGGGTGATGTGTTGCACCTAACCGGCAGCCTGGTGGGCGCCCAACTCAACGCCACGCTCATCGTGGACACCGCGATCCATCTGCCCACGGTGAAGGGCACCGTTCAGAGCATTACCGCCAATGGCAACCTCACGGACGTGCTAATCACCGTGGTCGGCAGCAACTCCGCGCCCACCGCCGCCAATGGGGCACAGGTTCTCTTGCCGCTGACCAACGTCGGCAGCCCGAATTGTGCCGCGCCCAGCCCCAGCCAATACCCGTGTACCGTTGTGCAAACCAGCGCCGGCGCCACCAACGGCTATACCGCGGGTAACCTGGCGGTTGGCCAGACGGTCAGCGCGTCTGGAGTGTACAACCTGCAACTCCAGCGGTTCATCGACATTCAGCGCGTGGTGGCTGCCGCCCCGCCGCCTCCCGTGGTCTACCACCTGAAGGGCACGCTAGGCCCCGCCTCCAGCCAGGCCGGGCTGCTCTGCGTCAAAGCCATCGTGGTCACCTCCCAGGCGATCAGGCCAAATGTCCAGACGGTCAATCCCTGTGGAAGCCTGCTGCCGGTCTACGTGACCGCCGACACCAAGGTACAGCGCCTATACAACGAACCCTCGTCGCTGGTCGAACTGAGTCAGGGTGACGCCCTGAACATCACGGCCACCCTGATCAACGCTCAGTTCACGGCCAGCCTGATCGTCGATAGCTCTATCCATCTCCCGACCGTGAACGGCACCGTGGCGAGCATTACGACGAACGGCAACCTGACCAACGTGGTGATCACGGTAACCAGCTCCAACAGCGGCGGCGCGTCCTTCCCCAAGGGGAGCCAGGTTACGCTGCCCCTGATGAATAGCGGCAGCCCGAATTGCACGGCGCCCAGTAGCAGCCAACTCCCGTGTACGACGGTACAGACTCCCTCGGGCACGACCAACGGCTACAATCCGGGAGAGCTGGCGGTCTCCCAGGCGGTCAGCGCGATCGGCGTTTACAATATGCAACTCCAGCGGTTCGTCGACATCACCAGCGTGAAGGGTTCGTCCATCACCCCACCCCCACCGGTCAAGGTGCGGTTCGATGGAACCCTGGCCGCGAATCCAGCTCAGGTCACCGCGCCGGTGGTCCTGTGTGTCCGGGTCAGCCGAGTTTTGCCGAACGCTGCCGCTCCGAACGCTGCTACCACCTGTCCCGCTGGACAACTCGCGTTGAGCATTTCAAGCTCGACCAAAATTGTCCGCCGCTACTATGGCCGCTCGGGCCTGGATCAGCTCAATCAGGGCGACAGCTTGCAAGTGACCGGTACCCTCGCTAACGGCATGGTTACCGCTTCCTTGGTGCGGGATCTCTCAATCCAGGAGGCGTATACCAGCCTGGTTGGGACCGTGGGCTTTGTCAACTTCAACAACCCACGGTACTTCACCGTCCGGGTAACGGGCGGCGAGGGCCGGCACTCGCCGTTCCGCGGCCGCTCCAACCTGGTGATCTACGTCAGCTCGGCGACGCAGATCGTCACCAGCACCGGCACCACCAATCAGATTACGGTCCTCAATCCTGGTCAAACCGTGACCGTGCTCGGGGTCTATAACCGCCATCGCCACGCGTTCACCTACACATTCCGCGTGCGCGTGCATGATGACACGCATGGGCAGGGCGGTAACGGCAGCGGAAATCAACAAGGCGGCGATTCCCAGGATTAGCCAAACGTCGCCATAATCATTCGCGCACCCATCCATGAGTCCCCGTCTCATGGCGTAGGCAACGAGGGGAGGATCGGCCGCCAGGCCGATCCTCCCCTACGAGATCCGCTAACCCAAGTGTCGAAGCCGCTTTACATCATTACCCGCTCGTTGTGGGCCGCAGAATAAATGAGAATCGATACTCGCGGTCCAGGAGCCGATAACGAGGGAGGGTGTCTGGCCCGCAACTGAGGGTGCCCAGCCCCCGGTGGGCCACGTCAAGATTCAGGAACACTTCATCGCGGGGCACGATGTCAGTCGTGTGGGTGGCGCGGAACAGGTCGTCGTCGCTCAGGTGCAGGGCCGAAAACTCGAGGGTTGGACGGCCCAGGATCTCAAGGCCAATATCCTGGGAGTCGGTGAGCTCGAGGCGGCGGGTGTCGCACTTGTGGCCATGCTCTTGCGGCAGGATGTACGGCACGTATTGCGCGGCTACCGTGCTCCGCCAGGAGCCTACGGTGGCGCCGGCCTTGCGGTCGCGGTAGTTGTCCCACGGTCCGCGCCCAAACCAGCTAAGCTGTTCCAAACGCGGATCGAGAATCAGGCTTACCCCGACT
>JANWHO010000028.1 GCA_025450375.1 Chloroflexota bacterium | reverse complement strand
GGCTCATCCGCGTGGCGAGCCGTGCGGCGATTGGGCTTGACTGTGAGGTATAGGTGCTTCCTGCCACTGGCGTGTGCTCCTTCATCGCAGCTACGAGCCGACCGGCTTGCCCGCGCCACGAACCCTCTCAACACAGCACGGGGCGCGGCAGCCACGAGCACGCCGATGGGCCGGCGTTGCCTCGGCATGAAAGTGTAACAGACGGGGACGCCGGAGTGCGGATCTCCATACCGCCCACCGGACTATACTCAGCATCACACCCGCGCTAAGCCAGGAGGAACTACTCTCGTGCCCGTCCGCAAGCCCAGTCGATTCCTCTCCTCGCTGCTGATCCTGCTCGCCCTCCTTCCGGGGATTCTGGCCATTGTTCTGGTCAGTAGCCATACGGTACCCGCCGCGGCCCCGGCCCTTCCCATTCCGCGCCTCGCGAGCACCCCCGCGCCCGCCCTTCCCAAGCGCGCGCCAACCGCCGGACCCGTGCCCACCAACCGAGCATGGCAATCGACGAACCTCCGTCTGCTGACCGATGCGTTCGCGGTCGATCCATCCCACCCCACAACCTCGATCGCGGGGACTGTCCAGGGCCTCTGGAAGTCGGACGACAGCGGCGCCACCTGGAAACCCCTACCTGGCTACCCTCCCACCAGCGCCGTGCTCGCGCTCGCGGTCGGGGGCAATCCCCGACTCCTCTACGCGGCGGATAACAACGGCTTTGTACGAGTGAGGACAGGGCAGGGCGTCTGGCAGGCGATTGGCCCTACTCCCGCTCCAGGTTCGATCTTCAGTTTGGCGGTATCCGACACCGCGAGACCCGTGATTCTCGCTGGCACGGCTGGGGCGCTATACCGGGGCGTTGAGCAGGGTGCGAAATGGCAATGGCGGGTGGTGGCGCGCACGGACGGCTCCTCCTTCGCCGCCATTACCTGGCTGGGAGGCGGGGCCACGAATGCGCTGGCCGGGGTTTTCGGCAGCGCGCCGCCCGTATTGGCCACTCACGATGGCGGCAAGACCTGGAAAGCGGCCAGCCAGGGACTACCCAGCACCCTCCCCATGGTGGCCATGCTGCAGGTCAGGAATCAGCCTGCCACAACCGTCTTGAGCACCATGGGCACGGGCGTGTGGGAGCGGACAGGCGCCGGAGCCTGGCGCGAGATGAGCAGCGGACTGCCGGAGAGGCACGCCATGCCTCTGGCGGGGAGCATGGGAGGCAACCCGCTGTTCGCGGGGACGATGGGATATGGGGTGTACATGCGGAAAGGCTCGGATCCCTGGCGGCTAATCGGCAAGGGCCTCACCGGACCTTCCTACATCGTGCTGGCGCTCCTGCATGAGCAGGGCCGGCGGCCCGCCCTGCTGGCCGGTACTGGGGTTGGGGTCTACCGCTACGCGCTCGGCCCCTAGGATCGGATGAACTCAGGGCAGCTCCTCCGAGACAGCCAGGGTCGAACTAACCGGATTTACTTCCACGATTGAGTGTTTACGGCTGACGCAACCTTCTGTTAGACTAGGTTTTACGAATCTCACAATCATCCGTCTGTCGTGATCCGATCCGCGACGATCCCATGGGCAGCGATGGGATAGCACCGAGGCGGCTGGTGAGAGTACCGGCATGGCCGGCCTGACGCCGGCGAGGAAAGCGGGGGAAGAATGGTGCCCGTGAAACCGCTGCATGAAGAGTTGGTACTCGCCACCCTGGAAGGCTACCGCAAGGTATGGTCCCTGGCCCGCCAAGCAGCCGAGCCCTTCTGGATGCAGCACGATCTGACCATCTCACAATTGAAGGCCCTGGTTATCCTGGATGCCAGAGGTTCGCTTACGGTCAGCCTGGTAGCCACCAGGCTTGGGATCGGCCGTCCTTCGGCGAGTATTCTGGTCGAACAACTGGTGCAGCAGAATCTCGTGGCCCGTGAGGAGGACCGATTGGATCGACGCCGCTCCCTGGTGTCGCTCACGGACGCCGGGCGCGAGTTCATGGAGCGCCTCTATCACCTGTACGACCCGCTCGGCGGTTGGTTAGAGCAACTCACCGACCGCGATCTTGAGTCGCTGGTCAGTGGCTTCCGCGCTCTGATCGAGGTGATTGAGCGAAGTACGGCTGAAGTCTCGGAATAGACCAGCCAACGCGGTATCCCCGGTAGGCTCAGGCGTGCCTGTGGTACACTACTACGAATGGTGGAAACGATCGGCACCACGCAAGCGATCGCCGAGCGCGCGGCGTTCGTCCGCGTCCGTATGGCGGCGGCGGCGGCGCGGGCGGGCCGGGATCCGGCATTGGTGACGTTGATCGCGGTGACCAAGACCCTGGACGCGGAGACCGTCCGGGCGGCGTCCCTGGCCGGCCTGCGGGAGATTGGAGAGAATAAGGTGCAAGAAGCATACGCGAAGCGGGGCGAGTTGCTCGACCAGCCGGCGTTGCATTGGCACCTGATTGGTCGCTTGCAGCGAAACAAGGTACGGCGCGCGGTCTCGACCTTCGACAGTGTTCACTCGGTCGATAGCGTAGAGTTGGCGACCGCGCTCAACGATGCCGCCTCCGCTCAGGGACGCGCGATATCGGTATTCGCCCAGGTGAATGTCAGCGGAGAAACGACGAAGTCAGGCTTTACTCCCCGTCTCTTTTCCGACCAAGCGGCGCGGCTGGCCCGTCTTCCCGCTCTCCATTGGCGCGGGCTGATGACCATCGCTCCCGAAGGAGCGGAAGCGGCTGGGCTCCGGACGGTCTTTGCCGCCACGCGGCGCCTGCGGGACGCGGCGGTAGGAGTGTTTCCTCTCTCTACCTGGAACGCCCTCTCCATGGGAATGACCAACGACTTCGAGATAGCCATTGAGGAAGGCGCGACGCATGTGCGTGTCGGACGCGCCATATTCGGCGAACGCACGGAAACGGTACGGGCATAGGCAATGAACGTGGCCGAAACGATTCATCTGTTCATCTACTGGCTGGGCACCATTCTCACCGGCGCCATCGTCATTCGCGTGCTCTTCAGTTGGTTCTCCATGGGGAATTCCGGGGGACCGATCGTGCGTCTGCTCGATGACATCACCGACCCGATCATCACGCCGCTCCGTCGGGTGATTCCCACGCTTGGCATGATCGATATTTCTCCGATTATCGCGATCCTCCTGATCCAATTCGTTACCGGTATTGTACTGGCCCAAATCACCTATTAACTTCCCCGCGCCGCGACTGGCCATCCCTTAGCCAATCGCACGGACGCGATCTACGCCGTAGAAGGATGGTACTGGGCATGAGCTTTCAAACCCTGGCGGGTATGGAGGACGTGCTGCCCGACGCATGGCCCCGGTGGGATACGGTCCTCGACACCGCTCGCCGTACCGCCGCTCTTTACGGCTATCGCCGGATCAGCACCCCCATTCTCGAGCCGACCTCGCTCTTCGCGCGCGGCGTAGGCGAGGTCACCGACATCGTCCAGAAGGAAATGTATACCTTCGAGGACCGCGACACCTCTTCGGTGACCATGAAGCCCGAGGGGACGGCGCCGGTCGTCCGTTCCTACCTGCAGCATGGAATGTTCAAGCTGCCCCAACCGGTGAAGCTCTATTACCTTGCCGAGCCCACTTTTCGCCACGAGAAGAAGCAGCGCGGCCGTCTCCGCCAGCACCATCAGTTCGGCTGCGAGGCGCTTGGCGAAATCCATCCTCAGGTAGACGCCGAACTGATCGCCCTGGCCGCTCAGCTCTATCACGAGGTCGGACTGCGCCGACTTTCGCTGCAAGTTAACAGCATTGGCGACCAGCAAT
The DNA here is from genome assembly GCA_025450375.1 of Chloroflexota bacterium. The sequence goes on along the minus strand of JANWHO010000028.1, from coordinate 10,268 downwards.
GCCGGCCCGCCTACATTGAGCGGCTGCGCGCCTATTACGAGCCCTTGCGCGACGAGCTCTGCGACGAATGCAAGGTGCGTTTGGTGCGCAACCCCATGCGTCTGCTCGATTGCAAGAAACCGCGATGCGTGCAATTGGCCGCCGAGGCGCCCCATATGCTGGACTACCTGTGCGACGAGTGCCTCACCCACTGGCAAGGCTTGCGCGCTGCCCTTGACGCCATTGGCCAGCCCTACGCGGTGAATTATGGACTGGTCCGCGGCTTTGACTACTACACCAAGACCGTATTCGAGTTCTGGCCCGAACGGCAAGGAGCCCAGAGCACGGTGGGCGGCGGCGGCCGCTACGATCTCCTGGCCGAACTGATCGGCGGGCGCCCAACCCCTGGAATCGGGTTCGCCACCGGAATCGAGCGCATCCTCCTGAGCCTGGAAGAGGAGGATGCCGCTGTTCCTCCCTCATATACGATGCTGGCGTACGTGGCCGCCGTGGGCGAGGGGGGCCAGAGCCAGGCGCTTCCCCTCACCCAACGGCTCCGGGCCGCGGGCATCGCTACCGCCGTAGGCACGCCGGGCCGCAGCCTGAAGGCCCAGCTGCGCGCCGCCAATGAATCAGGCGCTCGCTTCGCCCTGGTCCTCGGAGACGACGAGGCGCGGGATGGCACGGTGCAGGTGAAGGATCTGGCGGAGCGTCAGGAAGTCGTTATCCCCATGTCCGAGGCGGTAGCCTACCTGCGCGGACGGTTACCCTAACCGATGCTGGTAATCGTGGATTATGATGCCGGGAATCTGCGCAGTGTCACCCGCGCCGTGGAACACGCGGGTGGAGCGCCCCTGATTAGCGCCGACCCCCAGGTCGTACGGCAGGCGCGCGCGGTCATTCTCCCCGGCGTGGGCTCGGCGGCCCAGGCGATGGAGCGATTGCGGCAACTCGGACTGGATCAAGCTCTCCGTGAGGTGGCGAATCAGGGGGTGCCCATCCTGGGGGTATGTCTGGGCTTGCAGGTGCTGCTTGAGCATAGCGAGGAGGGGGGCGTCACCGGTACGGACTGCCTTGGCCTGCTACCCGGCACGGTGCGCCGTTTTGCTCCCGGCCCCAAGGTGCCGCACATGGGCTGGAATACGGTGACCCTGCGCCAACCATCCCCGCTCTTCGACGAAATCGCCGACCAGAGCTACTTCTACTTCGTACACTCCTACTACGGAGACCCGCCGTTAGATACCGTGATCGGCCAGACCGACTACCCCACGCCCTTCTGTTCGGTCATGGCGCGCGAAGCCATCGTGGCGACCCAGTTTCATCCAGAAAAGAGTGGACCCGCCGGGCTGCGAGTTTACGCCAATTTCCTCCGCTTGGCCGGACTATGTTCCTGATCCCCGCTATCGATCTGCGGGCCGGCGCCTGCGTGCGCCTCGAGCAAGGCGACTTCGCCCGCCCAACCCAATATGGAGAGGATCCATTGGTGGTGGCCCGCCAGTTCGTCGAGCACGGCGCCCGTTGGCTCCATCTGGTGGATCTGGATGGGGCCCGAGAAGGTACGGCGCGCCATCTGGCGGTTCTGACCCGAATCGCCCGCGAAACGCCGTTATTGGTGGAGTTCGGGGGCGGACTCCGCGACATGTCGGCCATCACACGAGCCCTGGACGCAGGCGCGGCCCGGGTGGTGCTGGGTACCGCCGCCCTAAAAGACCCGGACCTGCTCATGGCCGCCTGCGCCGCCCATGGGGACCATGTTGTCGTGGGTCTGGATGCGCGCGACGGGATGGTGGCCATTCGAGCCTGGGTGGAAACGAGTGACGTGACGGCGGGCGCGCTGGCCGCCAGGGTGATCGCCGCCGGCTGTACGCGGCTGATCTATACCGACATCGCCACCGACGGGATGCTGAGCGGACCGAATCTCCCCGCGCTCCGCTCGCTGCTAGCCACGGTCGAGGTTCCAGTCATCGCCTCGGGGGGTGTCGCCAACGAACAGGATCTTCATCAATTGGCCGCCACGGGGGTCGAGGCGGCAATCGCCGGGAAGGCCCTCTACGCGGGAACCCTGCCCTTGAGCGTACTCGCGGACTGGAATTGAGCCCATGCTCACTCGCCGGATCATTCCCTGTCTTGATGTCGCCGCCGGCCGGGTGGTGAAAGGGACCAAATTTGTCGAACTCCGCGACGCCGGAGATCCGGTGGAGTTGGCGGCTCTCTATAACCAGCAAGGGGCCGATGAGTTGACCTTCCTCGACATCACGGCCTCCAGTGACGGGCGCGAGACCATGATTGACGTGGTCCGCCGGGCCGCCAATCAGTTGTTCATTCCCCTGACGGTCGGCGGCGGCATCCGCTCGGTGGACGATATGCGCCATATGTTGCGGGCTGGCGCTGACAAAGTATCGATCAACAGCGCCGCCCTGGCCGACCCCGAGCTGATCGATCGGGGCGCCTATGCATTCGGCAACCAGTGCATCGTGGTGGCCATAGACGCCCGCCGCCGAACAGACGGCGGCTACGAGGTTTACTCGCACGGGGGACGGCGGGCCACCGGTCGGGACGCCGTGGAATGGGCGGTGGAAGCCGCGCGGCGGGGGGGCGGCGAAATCCTCCTTACCTCCATGGACGCGGATGGCACCAAGGCCGGGTTCGAGCTTACCCTCACCGCCGCCGTATCCTCGGCGGTGCCCGTGCCGGTGATCGCCTCGGGAGGGGCGGGGCACGCGGGCCACATGGCCGAGGCGCTGACAACGGGCAAGGCCGATGCCGTGCTGGCCGCCGGCATCTTCCACTACGGCGAGTTGACTATCGATCAGGTCAAACGGGAACTGGCACGCCGGGGCATCCCGGTCCGCCTCGTTTCGGGAGACCCGGCATGAGCGACCTCCCGACCATTCAATTCGACGATCGCGGCCTGGCTCCAGCCGTGGTGCAGGACGCCCGAGACGGCACGGTCCTGATGCTGGGATACATGAACGCCCAGGCGCTCGCCACGACCCGCGAGACGGGAGACGTGTGGTTCTGGAGCCGGAGTCGGGCCGCCCTCTGGCACAAGGGAGAGACCTCCGGCAACTATCTCAGGCTGGTGGAGATCATCGCTGACTGTGATTGCGACACCCTCCTGATCCGAGCGCTGCCGGCCGGACCCACCTGCCATACCGGAGCCCGCACCTGTTTCACCAACCCTTTACCCGCCGCTGGCGCCCATCCGGCACCTGCGCCCAGTGGAGGCGTCGTGCTGGACCATCTGAACGGGATCATCGCCGGCCGCGCGACCGTTCCGGAGCCCGGCTCCTACACCAATCATCTTCTGGCCCAGGGGGTGGACCGCATAGGACGCAAGATTGGGGAGGAAGCGGCGGAGGTGATCATCGCCGCCAAGAACGAATCAACCGCCGATCTGGCCGGTGAGGTGGCCGACCTCTTCTATCATAGCCTCGTCCTCCTCGCCGCGCGTGGGCTCGGCCTGGACGAGGTGGGCGCCGTGTTGGCGGCCCGCGAGGGCGCTCCACGCCGGCACCGAGAATAGGATGAGCAGGGCAGCCCGGAAACCCGCTATTTCCGGCCTGCCCTTGACCAGAGGTGGCAGCCGGGGATGTCAGGCCCCAGGCACCCCCACATTCTCGGTGGCCGAACGCCCATCAGCGGTGATCCCCAGGGCGGAAACCACCAGAGCGCCGTTACTGCCGGAGACTGTGAAGACGCCGCCGATCGGCCCAGGCGGGAGCGCGGCATCCTGATTGACATTCACGGTGATGATGCCGCCGGCCGGAACGGTGTAGGTGCTCTGGGCCCCTGAGCCGCTGGCCCCATCGTAAAACGCGTTGACCGTGATCGGGTCCACTCCGGGATTGTAGAGATAGACGGTGCGGGTGACCGGCGTACTGTCGGCGAGCGCCGTGGAGAGATCGGGGACGAATACTGTATGGGCCGCCGCTCCCTGGGCTGGGTAGGCTACGCCCGGATGGCTGCCCACGTTCGGGGAGCCGCCAAAATACTGGGCGGCCTCGGCGGCAATCGGGCCGGTGGCCCCGATTAGGATACTGGCTGGTCCAGTCGTGGCGCCCAGCAGCTGATTGGCGGCAATGGTTTGGCGCCTCCCCGCCGGCACCTGGACCGACACCGGGGTTCCCACTTGCTGGCCGGCGGCATCGGCCAGGCGGGCGGTCGCGGTGATCGGGGCGCCGGAGACCGCGGGGTTGAGCAAGGTGATAAAATTCTGGGCCGCGCCCCCCACCGCGACCAGCGCCAGAACCTTGGAAGGCGCCGCCACGCCGCCGCTTACCGTGGCGCCGAATTTCCCGGAACCGCTGCCGTCCCCAAAATAGAGAACCCGTTCGGCCACGATGGGCCGGTCGCTACGAACCACCAGGCCGACCGACTGCGCGGTGGTGCCCGCGTTCAGGGCCCGGATATTGGTCGTGGCGCGGCTCAGTCCCGGCACCGTGACCGTGAGAGTTCGCGAGGGCTTCGAGCTGGTGCTCTGAGGCGCCAGGGAGATCGTGACCCTGGCGGTCGCCGAGCCCGGGTTGAGCAGGGTCAGATATTCCTGGAAGCTGGCCCCGGTATAGCCTTCGGGGAAGAGCCAGGTTCGGCCAGGCGAGGAGGTTGGTTGGGTCGTGCTGCTATCAAGCCGCTGCCCGGCCGCCGATACGCGAGCGATGGTACGGCTGACAAACACCCGTTGGGGCGAGGTGATGATCGCCGAAACCTGTTTCTCGGGCCCCACATCATCATTCACCGATTCGCGCAATACGCTGTTGCCCGCGACAGTCCTCAAGATGGGCACGGGCGCCGCCGTCCCCTGCACGACATAGGTGATCGCGATGGTCGCGGCAACCGGGCTGGGATTGAGGATGTCCATCCATTCGGTATAGGTGGCCTTGCCGTTCGCGGCGGCATCCCCCGTGTAGCCCTCGGCGAAGTAGGCCGAAGTGCTCCCGCTAGGGGTCGGAGGGGTCGCCGCCGATGTACCGCTCATCACGGCGGTCGCGGTAGGAGAGGCCGTGCCGCTGATCACCGCCGTGGCGGTGGGGCTGGAGGTCGCGGGGGCGCCAAGAATGGGCGCCGTGCTGCCCGGGCCGAGGGCGCCGCCAATGGTGATCTGCGCGGTCGCGGTGTAGGTGCCGTCGGTGGCCGAGAGGTTGGCCGGTCCGGGACGAAGATTCCCGGGGATCGCGACAAAGCCGCTAAAGCTCCCGAAGGAATCGATCACTACCGCGTCGTTGGTGAGTACCTGGGCATCCTGACCATTCACCTGGAAGGTCGCGGCCCCTACGGAGGAAAAGCCGGATCCTGTCACCACCACGGCACCTCCGCCTGGGATGGTAGTGGCACTCAGGTGAATGGAGGGCTGAATCGTGAAGGTGGTGGAACTGGAGGAACCGTCTACGGTGAGAAACAGCAGGGCCTGCCCGGCGGCCGCTTCGTCCGGCAGCCGGAGTGGGAAGGACAACGACCCGTCGGCATTGATCGTCGTGCGTCCCACGAGCACGCCCGCGTACGTTTTGGACGAGTCCTGAAAGTTTACCACCGCCTGGGCCCCAGCCGGGAAGCTCCCAGCGGGCTCCCTGAGCACCACCTGGCTGCCTACCGTCCCACTGATGGGGCTGACGCTGAGCGCGCCCACGATAGGTTGCCGCCCTGACGCCGGCGGGGCCGCGGCGCCCGCGATGGGAATCGACCCAACCGCCAGGGAGCCTGCTAGCACTGCCATTCCGGTGAGAGTCCGAATACGCGGAAAGGATCTAACCAGTACCATGAATTGCTGTACTCCTTTAGCCGGCAACCACTGGGCGCGCGCCGCGGAGACCGCGGCTCGGCCCATCTTAACGGATCATTCACACACAGCAAGCGGTCCGGCGCCACGCGGCGCCGGACCGCTTCCCAATCCCCAGTGTAGCCAAAGATCGCGCTTCAGTTTGACATCTCCACGTTCTTGTTTACTGACGGGCCATAGCCTGCTACGGGCTGCTCTATGTAGATATTCATGGCCACCCCTCCTCCAGAGGATAACTCGATAGCGCGGCCCGCACCCGCGTGGCCAGGCGCGGCCACACATCGTTGATCCGCTCGCGCTCGGCCTCCGAGCAGTCACGCAGCAGCTTGCCGACGTCCGGATACCATCGCACCTCCTCGGTCCAGAATCCGCCCTCGCGGCGGACCTCGGGGGCCTGCTTCGCGATGAGCCCGCCGTCTCCCCGTTCGGTCCAGCTCCGAACGGCTCCCCCAGCCGCCAGGGCGATCGCCTCGTACCAGACGGCATGCCGATCCTCGCCCGCCAGTCCCGCCATGAGTTTCAGAAGATGGGCGATCCGGTCCTCGTCGTTCGCGGATGAGCCGGCCTGGCGGCGCGTGCGAAGGGCATCCCAGCGGGCGCCGAGAGCGGGAATGGCCATCCCGCCGTCAGATGCCAACGCCGCGAGCCCGCCGGCGGCCTCCGACCACGCCGCGGCCTTCAGGGAGGCGTTGGCCGCGAAATCGGCTCCTGTTTCCTCGACGACCGGCTCGATGAACCCTCCCAGATCAGTTGGCGCCAGCAAGCGAAAGGGCATCCCCTCCAGGAGGAGCCGCAGCCGGACCAGCTTGGCGGGATTACTGGTGGCCAGCAGGAGATCTTTCATTCGCCGGCCTCGGATCCATTGACCGCCCGGAGATAGGCTTCCCACGCCGCCGCCTTCCCGGCCAACCGGCTTCGCCACCAGCCAGGCCCTCCAGACACCCGGACCGCCGACATCTCGCGGAGCCAGCCCCCGTAGGCTCGGTGATGGCGAATGAGTCGGGCCAGAGCGCGCCCATTGACTCGCCACCAAGGGCGGCTATGGGGCAGCGACGGCATATACAGACCGTAGGTCTCCAGCCGCCACCGTAAGAGACGGCTCCGAAGCAAAAGCGCGCCCTGGCGCCAGACGAGCAAGCGGCCGGATTCCTCCCGCCGCCGCCTAGCGGTGATAAAAGCGATCACCACGATGAGAGCGGGCGATGGCGGTGAGCTCGCTCATCTCCTGACCACTGTATTGTTCGTCGCGGAACCCAGGAATGGAATCGGCACGCGTCGCGTTGATGCGTAGATACACCGGTACGACGCCATGAAAGCGGACCGCCAGGCAATCGTTCTGCTCGACCACCAGGATGTTGACCGCGCACTGATCATCCAGCTTGGCGCTGAGCACGCGCAAAGCCTCCTGATACCCCTCCGGACAGGCCGATTTGCGGCGTTGTTTGCTTTTATCCAGCTTCATTGGTCGAGGGCCCTTCCCGAACAGGCCACCCTTCGCGGCTCTCGGCGCCTCGACCATTTCTTCCTGAAGGGTCCCTACGTCTCCGCACGCGATAAAGCCACTTTTTGGCTTGCTCAGGTCGCCATGCGGATAGCAATGCCAGAGGAAGCCCTCCTCCGCTTCGGCGACGGTTACATACCGCGCCCGCAAGAAGTCAAGATAGGCGCCAATAGGCCGGAGCACATCTCGATACGTGAGGCCGGTCTTAACTTCCGAGTAAGGAGTTCCACGCGGCACGATCATCTTGTTCCTTCAGTCCAGTTATCCGACTATACATCTTCCCGCGATTAATACGAGTATACGCGGCCTTCGACGTGGTGGCAATAACAACGATCAACACTTTACGGTAAAACCTGCATGTCAAACTGAAAAAGCCGGCGATGCTCCCGCACGGCCTGCCGATCGGTCATTTCCGCGATATAGTCGCAGATCACCTTCCGGCGCGGCACGTCTCGGTCAATTCGCAAGCGTGCCTCCGGAGGCAATTGTCCGGGTGCCTGATCCAGGGAGATAAAGAGGTCCGTGATCAGCCGCCGCGCCTTTACCCACATAGTCTCCACATGGTGCTGACGGTAGAGGTATTCAGTGAGGAATTCATGTAGGGACTGGCGTAAGGCCAGCACCTCCGTTGACAGCGTAGGCAGCGTCGAGGGGTGCCGGCGGACCTCATCCGCCGACTGGGGTTCCACGCGGTCGAGGGCGGCTCCCGATTGGCGAATCAGATCGCTGATCAGGAGATTGAGAAGGTGCCGCTTCAGGAGCCTTCGCGCCAGATCGGGCGCCAAGCCTCTGGTAAGGGGCAGGATCTCGGCCCGGATCGCCAACCACCAATCCGGCCCCAAGCCTTGCAGGTGGTCCCAGTGCAAGAGCCCGGCGGCGAGGCCATCGTCCAGGTCATGGCAACCGTAGGCGATGGCGTCCGAGGCGTCGGCGATTTGGGCCTCCAGGGAGGGTTGAGGAAAGGCGGCAAACTCCTGATCGGGGCCGGGGAGCGCGGCATTTCCGTGCTTGGCAATGCCCTCGCGTACCTCCCAAGAGAGATTCAGGCCGGGAAACTCGGGATACTCCCGCTCCAACACATCCACCACGCGAAGCGTTTGCGCGTTGTGCTCGAAGCCGCCATCGTCGGCCATGCAGGCCGCCAGGGCAGCCTCCCCGGCGTGCCCGAAAGGGGCATGGCCCAGATCATGAACCCGGCAAATGGCCTCGGTGAGATCGGCATTCACCCCAAGGGCACGGGCCACCGTCATGGCGATCTGCGTGGCCTCCTCTGTATGGGTAAGACGGGTACGATAATACTCACCTTCAAGGGTCACGAACACCTGAGTCTTGTTTCCCAGGCGGCGATAGGCCGAGGAATGAATCACCCGGTCGCGGTCACGGCCAAACGCGGTACGGAACTGATCCGGGCTCTCGGGGACGCGGCGGCCACGTGAGAGAGCATCTTGCTGCGCGTACGGAGCAAGCTCGGACCTCGCACGAGTCTCCAGTTCCTGACGGCGGATCAGCATGGCAACCCCACTCTGGCTCTTGCGATCACCAGCCCGCGAATGACGTCGCATGAACCCCTATCCGTCCGATCGGACGGATAGGTCCGATCCGACGCCTTCACGCGCCCGTGCGCCATGCGAACTCATTCGCGGGATCGCCTGTACTGTTCCTGAGGGTAGCAGGTTAGCGGGTGTAGCGGCGGAGCACCCAGCCATTGATGCTGGACGCGGGCAGCGCCACGCGGGCCCAATTGGTGGTAAGGGCCAGAACCTGCAAGTTCGTGCGCTGGCGTACTTCGGCGATCACCGGATGCTTCTGGCCGGGACCGCTGCGGATGTTCAGGATCGATGCCTTGACGGTGACGAACTCCGGCCGACTGGAGAATATGGCAGCCTTATGGGTGGCGACCCTGTGGGCGGCAACCCTGTGGGTGGCTACCGACGCGGCGGTGGGCGTGGTTTTGGCGAGCACCTTTACCGTACGCACGGCACGATGGACGGACGACTTGAGGGGCGTGGTAAATTGCCGAGCCACCCACCCGGTGGTACCGCCGGGAAGGATCACCGCTACCCAATTGGGAGTCTCCCGCACCAACTGCATATGCGTTCCGTTGTATACGGAGCCCGAGGTCGCGAAGCTGAGTCCGGGACCGGTCCGCACGTTCAGCAACGGCACCTTGGCCACCAGATACGCTATCTGGGCGGGCGGAACGGGCAGCCCTGGCTCATCCAGGTACTGTCGCAGCACCCACCCGCGAGTGCCGTCGTTGGTAAGGATGCGGGCCCAATTCGTAGTACGGGTCAACAATACCACTTTGTCATGCTGATACACGGCGGAGAGCACGGGATGGTTCTGGCCCGGCCCGGAGCGGACGTTCAGCCCAATCCCGGTAACGTCCACGGTGGCCGTCAGGTCGCCCTTCGGGGGCCACATGCCTTTGACCGTTTTTGCCAGGCGGTCCCAATTTTGGTAGCCGGCCACGTACTTTACGTCCACCCAGCCTCGGACATTCTGGGGCAGGGACACCTGAATCCACTTCCCCTTGGTGGCGACATAGCCGAGCTTCGCCCCCCGCAAGGCCGTGCCGAGGACGCTGGCATGCAGACTGGGGCCGGAGCGGAGATGCAGGCCGTCGCTCGTGCTGACCGTCACATAATGTTTGTAGCTCTTGAGAAACTGGCCAAGGATGTATTCGGACTCGGCGGGGAACACCTGCGCGCCATGTCCGGTGGTGACCAGGTACGAAGCGGGCTGGATTTGGTGGGTCGCGACGAAAGGCAGGGGATCCAGATAGCCGGCAATTAAACTGGCATTCCCGAAGGTATAACCCCAACCGTCCTCGTCCACCGATTTGATCTCGAAGTGAAGATGCGCCCCGGTGGCGAACCCGGTGGCCCCTACCAGCCCCAGTTCCTGGCCCTGAGAGACCACCTCGCCCGTATACACGGAGAGGCTTCCGTAGGACATATGCTCATACTGAGAGTATTCGATACTCCCATCTGGAAGATAATGGCGAAGCCG
>JANWHO010000027.1 GCA_025450375.1 Chloroflexota bacterium | reverse complement strand
CGCGCCGAGGCGGAGCGGACCCGGCAAGACGCGCGGACGCCGGAGCAAGCCCCACCTCCGCGGGCGTAGCCACGGACCTTCAAGCGGCGCTGACCGAGGTGGCCACGCGTATCTCCGGCCGCCTCGGAGTAGCGATCCGCTACCTACCGGATGGACCAGACTATCGGCTACGGGCCAATGAAGCTTTTTATCCGGCCAGCGTGATCAAGGTGCCGATCCTGGCCGAGGTTTTTTGGCAGGCGGCCGAGGGGAGGCTGGACCTCAATAGCCGGTTGGCCGTGACCGACGAGGACCGCCGTGAGGGATCCGGTATCCTCGCGGCGCTAAAACCCGGCATCACCCTGACGATCCAGGATCTCGCCGAGTTGATGATCGTGGTCAGCGATAACACGGCCACCGCCATGCTGGTCCGTCTGGTCGGCGCCCCGGCGGTTAACGCCAGGATGCGGAGTCTCGGGCTGGAAAAAACACGGGTGGCGGGCGCCATGGCGGGGGATCGGGAGAGCCGGGATCGCTCCGAGACCACGCCGGCCGACATGCTGCGGTTGTTCGAGTTGCTCTGGAACGGTACGGTGGCGGACCCCGAGGCGTCGACCCAGATGCTCGGTATTCTGAGCCGGCAGCAGTTCATGGACCTGGCTCGCTATCTGCCGGTGGACGACCTGAGCGAGGAGGATGGGAGGCGGCAATCACCGCGTACGGCTACGGAATCATGAAAGCGGTGAGCCAGGGCGATACCGAGTCGCTGCGCCGAACCCTGGCCGACTTCACCCTGCCCAGCGTGGCGCCCGTCCCTACCCTCGACCCATCGTAGGGCGGGATCCGGGCCGCACAATGAACGCAATCGGACCGATCGGTCGGATCCGACCGATCGGTCCGATTGCGTTTGAGAAGCCCCAAGCAAGGGAGTTCCCGCCATGATGGGCGGAAGCTCCCTTGCTCTTGCTTAGCTGCTGGCGTTGGCGCCAACCGTCGTGGTGATTTGGGCCTGGGTGGGAAGCGGGATAAAGGAGGTGACGCCTCCGGTGAAGCCCTTCCCGGTCAGGTAGGGGGCAAGCGCCGCGCCCGCCTGGCCCACGGCGGTGAACGACACCACCTCGAGGGTCACGTTGTTCGCCGGATCGTCGCCGGCCACCACGCGGCCCAGGGCCCGGTGTTCGCTCTCGACGCCCAGGATCTGCCCGGCGAGTTGCGCCAGATCGGCGTGGCCCAGGGTGCCGAAGCTGCTCACCGCCGCCAGGTAGGCGCCGATAAAGGCCGTCTCCAGATGGTCGAGCACCCAGAGGAAGGTGCCGACCTGGCTCGTATAACCAATGCTCTGGAAGGTGGTGGCGGGGAAGTAGAAGCCCGTCTGGCTCGACATGGCTCCAGCCTTGGCCAGGGCCGCCGCGTGCTTGATCTCCGAGTCCAGAGCAGCCTGAAAGTAGCGTACGTTACCGGGATTCCCATTCGGCGGCATGCCGGGATTGTTGAGATCGGTCGAAGAGCCGCCCAGTTGGCTGTTGCTCATGATCGCCGGGGTGGTCAGCGCGGTGTAGTAGAACGTGGTGGCCAATTGCTCCGCCACCAAAGCGGTATTGATGATCGACTGCACGGTATCCGGGGTCGTGGCCGCCTGGCTGGCGGCGCGAACCGACGACACGGCGAAACCGCCTACACCCAACCCGGCACCCGCCGCCGCGACTTTCCTGATGAACGAGGCGCGGCTCGCCCGATCGCGAAAGGCCGAATCCATACCTTTCCCTCCTGTTGTCTAGAGAGTGTGTCCGGCGCCCAACGCGCCAGCCCGGAAGGTAATACGTTGGCCAAGAATTATCTTTAGCTGGTATCTCGCCATCGGCGATAGACCAGCATAGGGGAGGGTTCCGGCCGGCGTATGCTGCCTCGCGCAACTGGCCAGAAGGCGGCTCGGCCACGGGCTAGGAGCGTGGGTCGAGTGGCGCCCCCAACCCGTAGACGCGGACGCCCTCGGTCTTCCCTTTGACCGTAATCTCCCCGAGATCGCGCGGCGACACCTGGGCCGCCAATTCGGCGGGCAGGGCGGAGACCACGGCGGCACTGGCCGCGATGGCGAAGCCAACGTCCTTGGTCAAGCTTTCGAGGCGCGAGGCAGTGTTGACCGTGTCGCCGATCGCCGAATACTCGCGCTTCGCCGGAGCGCCAATCACCCCTACCGCCGCCGGCCCATGGTGTAACCCGATCCCGGTGGCAATTGGTTTGCCGCCTTCTCGGATCAATTCGTCGTTCAGAGCCCGCAGCCGCCCTTGCATGCCCAGGGCCGCCCGTACCGCGCGGGCAGGGGCATCCTCTTGATCCTCCGGGGCCCCAAACAGGGCCATGATTGCGTCTCCCACGTACTTGTCCACCGTGCCGCCCTGAGCCTGGATCTCCTCCACCATGGCGGTGAAATAGCGGGACAACAGCCTAACGATCCGCTGGGGAGCCATGCCCTCCGAGAGGCTGGTGAACCCGCGAATATCGGAAAAGAGCACGGTGATCTCGCGAAGCTCACCTTCGAGTCCGAAGGCGTCAGGATCATCCACGATCCGGGCGACCACGCTGGGGGCCACGTAGCGTCCGAACAGGGAGCGCACCTCCCGGTTGGCGCGCTCCTCCGTGGTATACCGGACCCCCAACACGGCCAACGGGGCCAGAACGGTGGCCAACAGGGAAGCGGCGACATCGATCCAAGTGGCCAGCGTGACAAAGGCCAGCCAGGCGCCGCCAAGGAGGGCCGCTATCAAGACGGCCGCGACCAGGAGCGAGGAGAACAGGCGGCCGCGGACCGCCCAGCCGGCGGCAAGAATCGCCAGGGGAAAGGTGATCGCGATCTGGAGCGGTGAACTCGGGCGTTGCAAGGGAGCCTGTTCGAGCATCGTATTCAGGGCGTTGGCGTTGTATTCCACCCCATACATCTTGTCTTGCACCGAGAGGGTGGATCCGGCGCCCGCGCTCGGCATCGGGGTGTCGAAGTAGTCCTTGTCGGTCGAAAGTGCATCGCCCACCAGAACGATCTTCCCCCCCAGCCCGCTCAACAAGCCAGGGCTTCCGTTCAACACATCGACCAACGAGTAATAGGGGAAGGGCTCGCCGATTGGGCCGGCGAAATTGACCAGGAAGGTGGGCTGATTCCCGGCCGGTTTGGCCCCGAGCAGGCGCGCGGCCTGGCGGGCAAAGGATGGCTCGAACTGGCCCGGCGCCCACTCCACGGTATTGCTGTAGGCGCGATAGCGGGCGTTGGGGTCGGCTCCCTCGGGAGGGGGAATATTCACGATCCCAATCGCCCGCGCGGCGGCGCCGATCGCGGAAGCGAGCGGGACCAGAGTGGCGGCGTTGGTAAAGGCGGTGGCACTCACCGCGACCTCTTGCGCCAGCACCACGTTCCCGGCCCGGCGGATCGCGGCCGCCAAGGTAGCGGTCCCCGCGGCAAGATCCGGGCTGTCGTCCTCGTAGAGCCGGTCAATCATGATTACACGCGCGCCAGCGTGGTGGAGGATATCCACCAAACGGCCGGTGGTAGCGCGGCTCCAGACACCGCCGAGCTGGGTGTAGCTATTCTGATCCCAGCCCACGATCACGATTGGGGCCCGCCTGGGATCCAGGCCCGCCAGGTGACGGAACTGAAAGAGTTGGCTCTCCCAGGCCAGGTTGGCCGGCTCGAAACTTCCCTCCCAGGAGGCCGCCGCGCAAGCCAGGAGCACCAGGAAAGCCGCCGCCGCCGCCGCGAATCGGGCCCGCCGCCGCGCCGCTCCCCGCGATCCCAGCCTGCGCCCGATCCGGCCGCGCATTTTTAGCCCCGCACCTCCAGGCCCTTCTGATTGCCGACGAATTGATTGTCATGGACGTGGTGGGCTGGATCCTTGGCTGGGATGCTGATCGCGGCGCTCGCGTTTTGCTGAAAGGTGTTAAAGGCAATCACCGGCTGGCCGCTATCCACGTAGATCCCATCGCCGATTGAGGAGGCAATCAGACAGTGGGTGATGGTGGGAGTGGCGCCATTGCTGGCCGAAACCTCAGCGCCAGAACTGCCGTTATAGCCGCCGTAGCTCACCTGCACGTAGTCCAGGACGCTGCCACTGGCGCTGGGACCGGAGAAATCCCAATAATCCCAGGCGCCGGGCGCCGGGTGCGCGTCCGCGCTGGTAATGATGATCGGCGCGTTGGCGCTCCCGCGGGCAAGCAGCGTTCCCCGCACGCTGAGCCAGGCACTGTCGGTCATCTGGATCAACGTGCCGGGCTGTACCGTGATCGTCACCCCGGCCGTGAGCGTCACTCCGCCGTCCAGCACGTAGGGGGCACCCTGCGCTTGCCAGGTGCCGCTATGGCTAATAGCAGTGCCCCGCACTCGGATTCCTGGCTGGTCGAGCGGGGTGGCGCTCTGGCTGATATTGGCCGCGTCGTCGGCTGGGGTCGAGATGCCGTAGCTCGCGTTTTGCTCGAACACGCAGTCGCGCACCACGGATCGGCTGCCGTCATCCAGATACAGCCCAACGCCGATCGACTGGCTGAATCCGCTGTCGCCGATTGTCGGGCTGGCTCCGTTGCTGGCCGAGACCTCGGCCCCAGAGCTACCGTTATAGCCGCCGTAGCTCACCTGCACGTAGTCCAGCCCGCCGCCGCTGGCGCTGGGACCGGAGAAATCCCAATAATCCCAGGCGCCTCGCGCGGGCTGCGGATCCTCGCTGGTGACAACGATGGGCGCGCTGGCGGTGCCTCCGGCCAGCAGCGTGCCGTGAATCTCAAACCAGGCGCTGTCATGCATCAGGATCACTGTCCCCGCATCAATCGAAAGAGTCGCGGCGGCGGCCAGGGTGACCCCACCGCCCAGGATGAATGGAGCCTGCTGCGCGTGCCAGGCGCCGCCGTGGCTGATCGTATCCCCGCGCACCTCGATCCCGGTCTGGCCGGTAGCCGTCGTTGTGCCGGTAATCAAGGTGGAATCATCGGCGGTGGTGGAGATAGCGTAGCCGGCGTTATTGGCGAAGGTGCAGTTTTTTACCACGGCGCGGTCTCCGGTGTCCAGATAGAGGCCGGCGCCAATCGATTGGGCGAGCACGCTATTGCTGATCGTTGGGCTGGCCCCGTTGCTGGCCGAAACCTCGGCCCCTGAGCTGCCGTTGTAGCCGCCGTAGAAGACCTCCGTATGATCGAGGATGCTGGCGTTGGCGCTGGGGCCGGTAAAGTCGAGGTAATCCCAGGCGCCGGGTTGCGGGGCGGGGTCGGAGCTGGTCACGATCACCGGCGCGCCCGCGGTGCCGTGAGTCAACAAACTGCCGGAGATGCTGAACCACGCGCTATCGTTCATCAGCAGCACGGTCCCTGCATCCACGTCCAGCCGGGCCCCCGCCGCGAGCTTCACCCCGCCGTCAAGCACCCAGGGCACATCCTGCCGGTGCCAGGTACCGCTGTGGGTCATGGTGGTGCCGCGGACCTGAATCCCCTGGTTTTGGTTGGCGCCCAGCCGGGAGCCGCTGATCAGGGCCGCGCTATCGGCGCCGGTGGAAACCGCGTAGTTCGTGTTGCCGGCGAATAGGCAGCCGCTGATTGTGGGAGTCGCGTCGTCATCGACATAGATCCCGTCGCCAATCGACTGGGCCGCCACGCAATTACTCACCGTGCCGCTCGCACCCTGGCTAAAGGAGAGTTCGGCCCCGGAGGTGCCGTTATAGCCGCCATAAAAGAAGTTGACATAGTTCAGTACGCTGCCGGACGTGCCGGGACCGGAGAAGTCAAGGTAGTCCCAGGCCCCTGGCTGGGGGGATGGGTCGATACTGGTGAAGATGATCGGCGCGGCGGCTGTGCCCGCCGACCGCATCACTCCTTTGACACTGATCCAGCTACTATCGGTGAACGCCACCACCGTGCCCGGCTGAATCGTGACCGCGGTGCCCACGGGAACCGTCACTCCGCCATCCAGGCGTACCACGCCGGACCAAGTGGTGGATTCAAGGGCGCTGGTGATCGTCATGGTGGGAGTCGAAGCGATTGACGGCGACGCCACGGGAACCAGGGGAGGGACCGGCAGATTGAGTACAGGCGGCACCACCCCCGACGAGGTGCTATTGGGCAGGTTATGTAACCAGGAGAGGCGGCTGGCCAGATCCACCCGCACGGGCCGGCTTGGCGGCGCCGTTCCCGCGACCGTGGTCTGCTGGCCGGCCCCCACCAGCACGGCCTTCCCCTTGTTTTGCACTTGCACCCTCCCTTCCACCACGATCACCGTGGAGACATGGGAGACGCGATTGTAGCGGACATCGAGGCGCGTGCCCTTGGTGGCGGCCACGGCGGAGCCAACCTGGATTTGGTGACTGGCGGCCCCATGTACTACTTCAAGAAAGACTTCGCCCTGATTGAGCCTGGTATGCAAGGGATCCTGGATCCGCACATCGGTTCCGGCATTGAGATCCACCAACGTCCCATCGCGGAGACCAAGCGAGGCGAATTGGCGGGCCGCGGTCACGGCGTCGTACTGGGCGAAGAGATCGGCGCCCACCTTCCCACCTACTGGTTTCTGTTTCGGGGCGAGAATCTTCACCCCTCCGGTGATCGCGGCTACCGTGGCGGGCGAGCCCGGCACGATGGGCAGCTTCAAGGTAATCGGGGCATATCCCTTATAGGTCGCGAGAAGGGTGGCCTTTCCCAGGCCCATGGCATGAACCATGAGGCTGACCGAGCCCTTATGCGTGGTCCCGATCCGTGGCGCGCCGGCCCCATTCACCGCGACCAGGGCGCCGGTCAGCCCCTT
>JANWHO010000026.1 GCA_025450375.1 Chloroflexota bacterium | reverse complement strand
CTTACGCGAGGCATTGGAGGAGATTGCCCGCCTCCGAGCCGCCGCTGACCAGGGATGAGGCGCGGAAGGGCCTCCGGCTGAGGCCCATGGAAGTGGGCAGGCTCCATGGAGCAAGGTTGAAGGAGGGGGAGCCAGACGCTCGCGCTCCCAGACGATCTCGTCCCTAGAGCAACTGGGCACTTGAGCAAACCTGCCTACTCCTCAGCCTGGAACCACCCCCAGATACGCTCGAAGCACCGCCGGGTCGGCCAGTAACTCGCGCCCGGCGCCGGACAGGGTAATCCGGCCCTGCTCCAGTACGTAGGCGCGATCCGCCAGTCCCAGGGCTTGGCGGGCATTCTGCTCCACCAACAGCACGGTCGCCCCATCGTCGCGGATGCGGCGGACTAGACGCATCACCTCGCGGATCAACTGAGGAGCCAGGCCCAGCGAGGGCTCATCCAGTAGCAGGAGCCGGGGCCGGGCTAGGAGACCGCGCGCGATGGCGAGCATTTGTTGCTCGCCCCCGCTCAATTGGGCGGCGGCGAGCTTGCGCCGAGCTCCCAAAATGGGGAAGCGTTCATACATCTCCTCGATGTCACGGCGGAGCGCCCGCTTATCGCTTCGCGCGTACCCTCCAAGCTCCAGGTTTTCGCGCACGGTCATGGTGGCCAGGATTGCCCGCCCCTCGGGCACCTGCACCAATCCCAGACGGACGATGTCATGCGAGCGAGCATGCGTGATGTCGGTCCCTCGGAAGGTGATTCTGCCGCCCGAGGACCGTCGTATCCCGCTCAGAGCCCGCAGCGTGCTGCTCTTCCCGGCTCCATTGGCCCCGATTAACGCCACAATCTGGCCTTCTTTCACCTCGAAGCTGGCCTGGCGCACTGCCTCGATGGGCCCGTAACGTACCGTGAGGCGTTCACAGATGAGCATCGTCGTCCTCGGTCCCCAGATACGCCTCGATTACCGCTGGGTCGCGGGCGATCTCGGCGGGAGGTCCCTCGGCGATCACCCGCCCGAAGTTGAGCACGGTCACCTGGTCGCATACCGCCATGATGAGCGGGAGGTCGTGCTCGATCAGGAGGATTCCCCGATCCGGGCGGACGAGCCCGCGGATTACGGTTCCCAGCCGATCGGTCTCCTCCCGGTTCATCCCGGCCGCTGGCTCGTCCAGCAGGAGCAGCCTTGGCTCGGTGGCCAGGGCACGGGCCAGTTCCACCCGGCGCTGGTCGCCGTAGGAAAGGGTTCCGGCCGGCCGGCGCGAATTGGCATCCACCCCCAGTTGACTGAGCATCTGACCAGCTACCGCCCGCTCGGCCTGTTCGGCGCGCGCGGCGCCGGGGAGGTAGAGGAGCCGCCCGAGCGAGCGGCGCACGGTGCCGCGACGGCGGGCCACCAACACGTTGTCGATGGCGGGGAGGCCGCCGAACAGGCGGATGTTCTGGAAGGTGCGCGCCACGCCGCGCCGGGCGATCCGGTACGAGCGGCTGCCGTCCAACCGTTGACCATCCAGCACAATCCGCCCGCTGGTCGGGCGGTAAAAGCCGGTCATGAGATTAATCAGGGTGGTCTTTCCCGCCCCATTGGGCCCGATCAGTCCATGCACCGCCCCGGCGCGCACGGTCATGCTTACCCCATCCAGCGCGTGTATGCCGCCGAAGAACCGGCTTACCTCGTGCAATTGCGCCAACTCGGGTTCTTGACTCATCCGCCGTTCTCTCTCTTGTGGCCCAAGCGCTGGATTCCCAGGCGGACCAGTTGACTCAGGCGGCGGGGTAGATCCACCAAGCCTCCGGGGAGGAAGAGAATGACCGCCAGCAGAATCAGCCCGTTGACCACGGTTCGGTAGCCATTCAGTCCGCGAAGCCATTCGGGCAACGCGGTGATCAGGATGGCGCCGAGGGGACTGCCGATCGTGGTCAAGCTCCCGCCCACCACCACGTAGGTCAAGGCCGCCAGGGCGGTATCGAAGCCAAAGGTCTGGGGGTCGATGTAGTAGTGGAGGCGGGCATAAAGGACGCCCATCAGTCCGGCCAGCACCCCGCTGAGGGCGAAGGCGCCCAGCTTGAGGGCGATCGTATCGATCCCCAGACTGCGCGCCGCTTCCTCGTCCAGACGGATGGCGGCCAGGCTCCGGCCCAGAGCCGATCCTTCCAGGCGCCAGAGAAGGAAGCACAGCACAACCAGGACGGCATAGATCTGCCAGGTCGTGGTCGCGGCGGGGATGGAGATCCCGTTGCCGGCCCCGCCGGGGGTCCAGGTGTTGAAAAAGATCTGTACGATGGCGACGAAGCCCACGGTACAGATAGCCAGGTAGACGCCTCGGAGGCGGAGCAAGGGCAGTCCCAGGATGAAAGCCACTCCAGCCGCCAGCAGGGCGCCCGCCGCCATTTGCAGGGGAAAGGGGACGCCGGTATTGTTGCTGAGCAGGGCGGCCGTATAGGCGCCGATCGCCATATAGGCGGGACTGGCCAGGGAGAGCAGGCCGCAGGCAAGCATTACGTACACGCTGAGCGCCAGGATGGCGTTGAGCCCGCTGTCGTTGATCAGGTTGTTATTGCTGGCATACCAGGTGTTGAGCGCGTCACCCAGGCCGCTCATCGGTCCTAAACCACCCGAGAGCCACGGCGGCCCAGGATGCCCGATGGGCGGACGATCAGGATCAGGAACAGCAGGCCAAAGGCGATCGCGTCGGTGTAGCTGGAGCCAATTTCGGTGATCCCAATGGTCTCGCTGGTAGCCAGGGCCAGCGCCCCAAGCATCACGCCTGGGATACTATCCATGCCGCCGACCACGATTACCGCCAACCCCCGCAATTGGACCGAGCCGCCCATGTTGAAGCTGATCGAATCCTGCAGCTCCAGGCCGTAAAAGATTCCCGCCAGGGCGCCCAGGGCGGAGGCGAGAAAAAAGGTAATCGCCACGGTGCGGGCCACGTTGATCCCCAACAATTGCGCGGCCAGTCGGTTCGCCGCCACGGCTCGGATCGCCTTGCCCAGGGTGCTGTAACGGAGCCAGACCGTAAGTCCAATCATCAACAGCACCGTGAGGGCGATCACCAACAGATCCACCGGCTGCACCACGGCGCTCCCAATCGTGATCGGGGTTTGAGGGAAGACACTGGTGGGGAAACTATAAGCGCCCGGCCCGAATAGGCCAAGGGAAATATTCTCGAACACAATGCCGGCGGCGATCGTACTGATCAAGGGGGTGAGGAAGTCGCTTCCTCGGGCCTGCAAAGGGGCGACAGCCACCAGGTCCAGCACCACTCCCACCGCCCCGCCCACCAGCATCCCAAGGGGGATCGCCAGCAGCAGCGGCCAATGCCAGCCGAGCACCGCCTGCACGGCGGTAAAGGCGCCCAGCATGAAGATGGCCCCGTGCGCAAGGTTGAGAATATCCAGCACCCCAAACACCAGGGCATAACCCATGGCGAACAAGGCGTAGATCGATGCATTGATCAGGGTGTTGAATACCTGTTGCAGCATGTTTTCCTGGCCGGAAGTTCGAGCAGGGCGCGGCGGTTCGATGCCGCGCCCTACTCGATCCACTCGGTGTTAGGTGTATTGGACGAATTGCCCATGTTGGATGATCTGGACCGTCCCCAGCTCACCCGCGTCCCGGGTCGCCGTGAAGGAGAAGGTGCCCTTGGCTCCCGTAACCACGGGTACGTTCTTCAGCTTGGCCAGGGCAGCGCGGAGGGCCGAGCGGTCGCTGGTGGTGTTCGCCGCCTTGATCCCGTCCGCCATGATATTCACCCCATCGTATGCCTGGGCCGCGAACTGGTCGGGCGCCTTCCCATACCGGGCCTTATAGGCGCTGATAAAGTGCTGGTTAATCGCGGATTTCCCACTGGGGAACCAGGCCGTCCCCTCGATCGCCCCCTCGGCGTTGGCCCCGGCACCGGCGATCACGGCTGGGGAATTGAAGCCGTTGCCGCCGATGAAACGCACCGACATGGGAATACCGAGTTGCCGTCCCTGGTTGAGGATCAGCACCGCCTCGGGAGCCAGGGCGCCGACCAGAATGGCGTCCGGCTGCGCGCCCTTGATCTTGGTGAGCTGCACCTTGAAGTTCTTGTCGCCGGTGGCGAAGGTCTCCGTATCGACCACGGTGAGGTGGAACTGCTTGGCCACGGCGGCGAACACCGCGTTGTCACCGATCGTGAAGGCGTTATCATTGCCATACAGGATGGCTACTTTCTTGAAATGGAGATGCGAGAGGGCGGTCTTGATGGTCAGGGGAATTACGTCACCCTCGCCGAGCGACATGCGGAAGATATAACTTCCCATCTTACTGATTCCGGCCGCCGTGTTGGAGGTGGCGATCACCGGCACCCCAGCGTTCTGGGCGATCGGGTCGGCCACGAATGCCTCGCTGCTCAGGGTGGGCCCGATAATCCCGATTACATGGTTACTGTTGATCATTTGCTGGTAGAGATTGACCACCTGGGACTTGCTGGTGGCGGAATCACCGATGATCAAATTGAGATGGTTGCCGTGGATGCCGCCGGCCTTATTAATCTGATCCGCCGCTAACTGAGCCCCGTTCCGGATCGAGACCCCATACACGCTGGAGGCGCCGGTGACATCGGCCACCAGGCCCACGCTCACCGTACCGCCAGCGTGCGAGACCAGTGCCGGCTGGCTCACGGCGGTTAGGCATGCCGTTACCCCAAGCGCCACCGCGGCGCCCCGAATATGGCGGAAGTTCATCCTCTCACCTTTCCTTTCGCGTCTCTGCTACAAATGGCCGGTATACACCGGCATAGACCATGCCCGGACCGGGCTGCCGAAATCGTACCATACAGGCCCCAGGTTACGGACAGGTCGCCAAAAGTTTATTCAATCGATCTAGCCAGATAATCTGGCACGGTGTACGCTTGTACTACCAAACTGGGATCCGCCTATGGGGACATACGAGGGATGCAAGGGGATGCACCGATGAGCGCGCCCATGATCGGCCACGATGCTTTTTGTCCAGAGTGCGGTAGCGCCCGCCTACCCGGCGCCGGCTTCTGCATGCAATGCCGTCATAAATATGATCGGCCGCTGGCCTCGCCCGCCGCCCGCAAGGGTACGTTCCTCAAGCGAGTGCGCCCAGTGAACATACGCGGCGCCAACAGCGATCTGTTCTATGTCATCCTCGCTTCCCTCCTGGCGGTCGTGCTCTCGCATCTGCCGATCCTGGACGTTCTGGCCTACCCCTTCAAGTTGTTCGGGACGTTCGTCCATGAGTGGTCGCATGCCATCGTCGCGACTGCCACCGGTGGACAGGTCACTGAGTTGCAGATCAATTCTGACTTCTCCGGCGAGACCTACACCCGAGGCGGCTGGCTCCTGCTCATTGCCAGTGCCGGATACACTGGCGCCGCGATTTGGGGAGCGTTACTCCTCCTCACGCCCACCCGCTTCTCCAATCGGATTTTGGGGGCCATTGGCGCCGTGTCACTCCTCATGCCTATCGTGGGCGGGATCTCCTTTGGCACCCAGTTCACCGCCAACACCTGGGTGTGGGCGGCCGTCTTCGGCGGTGTCTCGCTGCTAGTTGGCTTGCGAGGATCGCCTCGGATCGCGCGGTTGTTCCACCAGTTCGTGGCGGTGGAGTTGTGTTTTACCACCCTCGATTCGATCCGCTATCTTATCTGGCTATCGGGCAATTGTACGACTAGCTCACCCGTCTGCCAGTCCGACGCAACGAACGCGGCCAGCTACACCCACGTTGGTTCGCTGTTTTGGTCTATCCTGTGGGGCCTTATCGCGGTGACGGCGATTGGCCTTGCCGCCTGGCGGGTAGTGCGCCGTTCGGTGGCGTAGGGATGGCTGAAGAGGACGAGCGCTCCGCGCCGCCCGGTCCTGGTCTGCGCGATCCGGCGTATCAAAGCCTGTGCGGCTTCTATGCTACCTTTCCCGATGGTCAGGCATGGACGCCGCGGCTTGGTGACTGGGTGGCCTTGCCGCCAAGTACGGAGCCAATGCTGGTCCTTCGCTACGACGCCGAGGAGAGGCACGTGTATCTGGCGGCCGGTCCGGATCCCGTGGCCCGCGCTAACTGTGTGTGGTTGCCGACCCTCGATCAACTCCGCGTCCGCATCCTGAAGCATTTTGGCGCCACCGGCTTTTTTTCCTCCAACTTCAAGGATTCAACCTATTGGTACACCGGGCAGATGCTAGGGATGACGGTCACGGGAATGCAGCCACTGGCCGAGGGGACGACCCCGGAGGAGGCCGCCCTGAAAGCCTTGCTCATGCGGCACCAGTGGTAGGCGCCGTGCCGCGTAGCCGCAAGCGTTCGGCCTGAGCAGGCAACCCCAGTGGCCCGCCGTACCGCGATCAAGCGTTTCCCCTTTTATACCGACGCGGCGCGCGGCGCTCTCAATACCCTCCCCGCCCGAGCCGCCGAGATCGCCGTGGCGCGCATTACCGGCAGCGTGGACAAAGCGAATCAGTTGACTCCCACGTTCCTCCCCAAGCGCGAAAAAGAGCGCTCCGCCCGATTTCGTTCGGTGCGCAGAGCCATGCAGCAGGGAGTTGAACTACCCCCGATTCAGGTCTACGCTCTGGGACGTGATTATTACGTGATCGATGGTCACCATCGGGTGGCGGCGGCTATCGCCAGCGGCGTTCGTTATCTGGATGCCGAGGTTCTTGAATGTATCGTGCCCGAACGGAGCGAGGCGGATCGACTGGCGAACGCGCGCATGCGATTCGAGCGCCGGACGGGTCTGACTCGCCTGGCCTGTTCGCGGGCGGACTACTATGATCGTTTCCTGGCCGAGATCCTTGCCTATCGTGACAACCTGCGCCGCCAACACCCTGATGTCACCACTCGTGAGGCCGCGCAGCGCTGGTATCGTGAATGCTTCGTCCCGATCGCCGAGCCGCTCGACCTTGGCGCCACGGCGGAAGCTTTCCCTGGCCGGACGGTCACCGACCTGTATCTGGCGGTGGAGGATCATCGGGCCTACCTCCAGGACGTGACCAATGCCCCCGTGACCCTGCAGGAGGCGGTGGCCGACCTCCAGAAACAACATCCACGTCCTCTGACCACTCGTGTCCTACGTCCTCTCCACCGACACGCGCGCCGGGCTGTCTGGAGGGTGACGGGTGGGCCACCCCTGTGAAAATTCTGGTCGTATCCGATCATGAGGAGAAGCAACTCTATGACTATTTCGATCCAGACCGCTGGGTGGGGCAGGTGGATCTGGCGATATCCTGTGGCGACCTACGCGCGGATTACCTGTCCTATCTGGTGACCGTGCTCCGGGTGCCGCTCCTCTACGTGGCGGGAAACCATGACGGGCGCTACCGCACCCGTCCGCCTGACGGCTGTGACAATATTGATGGCAAGCTGGTGCGGATCGGCGGCCTCCGGATCGCGGGACTGGCCGGCTGCTATCGCTATACCAGCGAGGATGACGACCTTCAGTTCAGCGAGGGGAGTATCCGTCGCCGGGTACGCCGGATGGGCCTCGCGGTATGGCGGGCCGGTGGGTTGGATCTGATGGTGTCCCACGCCGCTCCCTTGCGCTGCCCCCTTACCCCGCGTTTCTGTCCCAGGCCGGCCGGGCTGGGACTGCCCTGCATTCATCCCGAGTTGCCGGACCATCCCGAGATCTGCCCGGAGGCCATCGATCCCTGTCACCGGGGAGTGCCGGCCTACAATCACGCGATCGCTCAATGGAAACCTCGGTTCTGGCTTCATGGACACAACCACATTGAGTATGGGCGGGTTCCGCGGTTGTGGTGGATTGGGCAAACGCAGGTGATCAACGGCGATGGCCACGTCGTCCTCGACCTGGACCAACCAGTGACTCGGGAGCGGGGCTCCATGGTGGTGGGGATGTGACGCACCAACCGGGAGATGGCGAAGGCTACGGCTCCAGACGATAGCCGACTCCGCGGACGGTCCTGATGTGCCGTGGGTTGGCTGGATCATCCTCGATCTTTTCGCGCAGCCAACGGACATGCACGTCCACGGTCCGGCTATCGCCCGCGAACCCATAGCCCCAGACCTTATCCAGGAGAACCTCGCGGGAGATCACCTTGCCCGCGTTAGCCCGGAGGTACTCGAGCAGATCGTATTCCTTGAGGGTAAGGCCGATCTCCTTGCCTTCCCGAAAAACCCGGCGGCTATCACGTTCGACACTGATCCGCCCAAATTGCACTCGGTCGAGCGCGGGCTTCGGGCCGGCATGGGGCATCTCCGCCCGCCGCAGTTGCGCTTTCACGCGGGCCAGCAGCTCGCGGAGGCGGAATGGCTTGGCCAGATAATCATCGGCCCCCATCTCCAGACCCAGAACGGTATCGGTCTCTCCACTCTTGGCGGTCAGCATGAGGATGGGGACCGAGGAATCACGGCGTAGAGTGCGGCACACTTCCAGGCCATCAAGCCGGGGGAGCATGATGTCGAGGATCACCAGGTCGGGGTTGGCCTGCCGGGCCTGCTCCAGTGCCTGCATCCCGTCGGCGGCGGTAACCACCAGGTAGCCTTCCTTGCCGAGGTTATAGCGGATCGCTTCCAGGAGCGTGGGGTCATCCTCCACCAGCAAAATAGTGCGCGCGGCCGTTTCCGGTGGGTTGATCACGGAGTTTACTGCCCTTCCTCGTAGGTTCACGCGGTAGTGTACCAAGCCAGGTCGCTAGACTGCGTGGCAATCCGGGGCTTCGCGGATTCCCCGTTTTTGGTAGCATAGCGAAGCAGGGAGAGTGAACCAACCATGAGTAGCCGGATGCCCGATCCCACGCGCCAGCGCGTCAGGGAAGACCTCTTGATGATTTTGCTGTGCGCGATTACCAGTGCTTGGCTTCTTGCCAGTCCTCTCGTCCCGGTAGTCAGTGATGGGATGACCCTCTTCTTCGGGGCCAGTCTCGTCCTCACCCTGGTGCTGGCGGCAATAGGGGTGAAGCTGAATCACCTGGCCGCGCGCCATGCCCACATCTCGCTTGGCCGGGGCAAGCGCCGCTAATGGCCTCCGTCGAGGATTTTGAACCAGTCACCTTGGACTTACACTTTCTCGGTCAACCTGGGGTCATCGCGTCGTATGTGCTCCGCGGTGAGGGTGAGGCGGCGCTGATCGAGACCGGTCCGGGCAGCACCGTGCCGGTGTTGCTTGACGCGCTGGCTCAGGTGGGGGTAAAGGTCGAGGAGATCCACCATCTCCTGGTGACTCACGTCCATCTCGATCATGCCGGGGGCGCCGGTCTCTTGCTCCAGCACTTCCCCAACGCGGTGCTCTATGCCCACGAGGTTGGGGCGCCCCATCTGATCGATCCCAGCCGCCTGGTGTCCAGCGCCACCCGCATCTATGGGAGTCTGATGGGTCGCCTGTGGGGAGAAATCCTACCCGTGCCTTCCGACCGGCTGATCCGTTTGACCGATCGGCAGCGGCTACGAGTGGCGGGGCGGACGCTCGATGTCCTCTTTACTCCGGGCCATGCCAAGCACCACGCGGCGTTCCGCGACCTGGGGACGGGGGCGATATACGCGGGGGACGCGGCGGGCTCGCGCCTGAAGGGTTGCACCTACGTCCGGCCCCTCACCCCACCGCCCGATCTCGACCTGGAGGACTGGGACCGGAGCCTCGACCTCATCGCCTCCTTCAATCCGCCGGCGTTGTATCTCACTCACTTTGGCCGCCATGAGGGCGTGCCGGAGCATCTGGCCGAATTGCGATCCCATCTGCGGCAATGGGAGAGCTTGGTGTTGGCGGCCATGCGCGCCGGCCAGGATCGATCGGCGATTGCCACGATGTTGCAACGATCCGGTGACGAGGAGCTTCTAACGCGCCAGGCGGACGCGGAGACGATCGCCCGGTACGAGTCCACCAGCGCGTACACCATGAACGTAGCCGGATACGATCGCTATCTCCGCCGGCGCTACCCCGATCTGCCGGTGCCCGAGACCAGCCGGTGAGCGGAGAACGTCATCTCGGCGAGGTTGTCCCGTGGGGAGCTAGGAAACCGTATGATATACTGCCAACACCAGCGTCGATATTCATTGCCGCCGGACAGGGCGCTAGGTTGGCTGAGTGGGCCGCGGCCGTTCAACTCCTCGGCGGAGTATCCTGATTGAAAATCGCATTACTGAAGTTTGGCCCTCTCGGCATTCACTGGTACGGGCTTGTGATTGCCGCCGCCCTGGTGATCGGGCTGGTCGTGTCCGCGTTCATGGCCCGCTTGCGGGAGGAGCCCTTGGAGCCGCTGGGCGGCATTCTCCTCCTGGGATTGTTGGCCGGGATCATTGGCGCCCGTGTCTGGTACTTCGTCCTCCGCCGCGACTTTTATGCACCCGACCCCGGGCGGGTTTTCGCGGTCTGGCAGGGCGGATTGGCCTGGCATGGCGCCTTGCTCGGAGGGGTGATGGCGGCGGCCATCTACACCTGGAACCGAGAAATCGGCTTCTGGACCTGGGCCGACATCTGTGCTCCTGGGCTGATTCTCAGCCAGGCGATCGGGCGCGTCGGCGATTTGATGAACCATCAGGCATTCGGCACTCCATCACACGGATTATGGGCGGTCACCATCCCAGCAGCTAATCGACCGCCCCAATATGCCGCCTACAGCACCTTCACCAATACGGCCGGTTACGAGGCGGTGTGGGATCTGCTCGTGTTCGGCGTGCTGGTGGGGCTCACCATGTTGCAGCTTCGGCGCTCTCGGTATCTCCCGGTGGGAAGTATCTTTCTTGCCTACCTGGTTCTCTATTCGGTGGCCCGCTTCCCGCTGGAAGGGCTCCGCGTCGATAGCCTGTGGGTCATGAATATGCGAGTGGCGCAAGTGGCCAGCGTGGTCCTGATTGTGATCGGTGGGTTGACCTATGCCTTCCAACTTCTGCGCGGCGACCAGATTCCCGTGGCCGCTCCTACCGCGGCCGCTCCGGTGTTCCAGAACGCCATTGCCCCTGGTGAGGCATACCTGCGGCCCAGTGAAGCCTATTTAATCGCTGCCACCAGGGCGGCCCATGCGCGCCAGACCAGCGAGTTGCCGGCGCTCACCGCGGCCGGCAATGGGCATGGCGTGAACGGGCATGAGGAGGCCGCCCATTCCTCCGACACCGCCGTGCTTGCCAAGCCGGACGTGCTGGTAGAGGAGAAGTGACCATGCGCTTGACCGTATTGGGGGCCAGCCCGGCTTGCCAAAACGCCGATGGCGCGTGCTCGGGCTATCTGCTGGAACAGGATGACACGGCGATCATGCTGGATTGCGGGCCAGGCACGTTCGCTCGGTTGCAACGGTATGCGCGGCCAGAAGCGGTGCGCGCGGTGATCATTTCCCACATGCACGCCGATCACACCCTGGATCTTATGCAATATCGCTATTACCTTGACTTCCTTCGTGACTTGCGGCCCGAGGTTCCGCGCCCCCAGCTGTATTTGCCTCCCACCGGACACCAGCGCTTGCTTGGGGTGAGCGCCATGCAAGATCCCTCCGAGGCGTTCTTCAGTACTATGTTCGATCTGAGCGAATATGATCCAGTGCTGCCGCTAACCATCGGCCCCCTGTCGCTTCGTTTCGTGCCGGTCGTGCATATCCCACACACCTACGCCATGCGGGTGAGCGGGGGCGGCGAGTTCGCCTATTCCGCGGATAGCGGGCCGTGCGCGGGCTTGCTCGATGTGGCTCGGGATAGCGACCTATTTCTCTGTGAGTGCTCCAACGAAGAGCACTCGACCTATCCTTTCCATCTCACCCCGGCCCAGGCCGGCGCCTACGCCACCGATGCGGGCGCCCATCGCCTCTTGCTTACCCATCGCTGGCGTCTGCTGGGGGAGGAAGCTACTCTGGCGCAGGCCAGGGCGACCTATGCCGGCCCCCTGGATATTGCCCAGGAGGATCTGCGGGTTACGATCGGATCGTGAGCCAGATCCCCGCGAGGACGATGGCCCCGCCGCCCGCGCTGGTGGCCGGCGGTGGCTCGCTCAGGAGCAGCCAGGCCAGGAGGGATGCGCCCACTGGTTCCCCCAGGAAGCTGATCGATACCGCCGCCGCCGGCAGGTAGCGCAGGGTCCAGTTGTACAGCAGGTGGCCGCCCAGGGTGCAGACCACCGCCAGGGCCAGGAAATCCAGCAGATCGCGCGGTCCGACGGCCTCCAGGGATTGGCCGAAGGCCATCGCCAGCCCGGCCAGGATAGCGGCGCACAGGGCGTAGACGGGGACGCTATAGGCAACGTTGTCCAGGCGCTGCCGGGCTCCCCGCCCGATCACCAGGTAGCCGGCGAACACCACCGCTCCCAGGGTGGCCAATCCGTCTCCCAGGAGGGCATGGCCACCAAGACGAAAGTCCCCGCCCGCGATCACGGCGCTGCCAATCAAGGTCAGGGCGATCCCCGCTACGGCGCGGCGGCTGGGGCGTTCCCCCAATAGGATCGCGCCGGCCGCGGCCACCAGGGCCGGATGGATGCTGACAAACAGCACCGAGCTTGCCACGCTGGTATAGGAAAGCGAGGCGGTCCAGAAGGCAAAGTGGAGGGCCAGGAGCAATCCCGAGAGGGCAGTCAGGAGGCGTGACTTCGCGTCCAGGGCGCGGATCCGCGTCATATGGGATCGACGAAGAAAGGG
>JANWHO010000025.1 GCA_025450375.1 Chloroflexota bacterium | reverse complement strand
GGCGCATGCCGCTTTGCAGTACCTCGATCAGACAGAGGGCCAGCACCGGCCCTACGATGGTGCCCTCGCCGCCAAAGATATTGACTCCACCGAGTACCACGGCGGTGATCACGTTGAGCAGGACTCCGGACCCGATGTCGGCGCGCGCATCGCCCTGAAAAGACATCAGCAGCATACCACCGACGGCGGCCATCAGACCGGAGAGGGTAAACAGGATCACGACGATCCCATCGACGGGCACCCCGGTGTAGCGGCAGGCTTGCGCGTTGTTGCCGATGGCATAGGTGTAGCGGCCAAAGCTGGTGCGATGCAGCAGCAGGCCAAAGGCAATGGCCAGCACAAGGAAGATCACCAGGGATACGGCCAACCGCTTGCCCGGGAAGTGCAGGAACCCTACGTCGAAGGGTCCGACATAGCCAAGAAAATAGTTGTCCAGGCGCAGAAAACCGCTGGGCAGGACACCGGAATCCGGGATAGAGTGATCGCCCAGGATAATGAAGGCAATCCCGCGGTAGAGGGCCAGGGTGCCCAGCGTGACCACCAGGGAGGGCAATTTCAACTTGGTGATGATCAGACCGTTGGCACAACCGGCGGCGGCGCCCACCACCAGCGCGAGCAAGGATGCCGGCCAGATGTTCCACCCCGCCGCCCAGACGGACGCGAGGATCGTACCGGTGAGGCCAATCGTGGAGTCTACCGAGAGATCGATATTGCCGCTAATAATGATCAAGGTCATGGGCAGGGCCATGACGCCGATATAGGTAATCTCCGTCGGCATGTGCGTGAAATTGAAAACGCTCAGGAAGCTGTCCGACAGGCTCGTGCTGATTGCCACCCCGACGATCAGTAAGAGGACCAGAAGGATCTCCCAGCGCGCCAGCAGGGCAAGATCGAGGGATCGCCTGCTTGTCGATGTCATGGTCCTGCCGCTCCGGCGGTCTTCTGCTGGGCCCGTAGGCGCAGCGCCAGCTGTAGGCGGCGGGTGATCAGCGCGTCGACGATCACGGCGCCCAGAATGGCGAAACCATAGACTGCTTGCTCCCATAGCGAACTGATGTTGGTGGTTTCCAGACCGTTTTGTACCACGCCGATCACCAGGGCGCCGAGTACGGTGCCCAGAATGGTGCCCGAACCGCCGAAGATATTGGTGCCGCCGATTACCACCGCCGAGATGACGGTCAGCTCGAAGCTTTCTCCCTCATGGACCGTGATGTCCAGGTGCAACG
Source organism: Chloroflexota bacterium (assembly GCA_025450375.1). The sequence continues at coordinate 5,913 of JANWHO010000025.1, read as the reverse complement.
AGGTGTAGAGTACGGCGGCCAGCCCGGCAAGCATGCCGCTGAGCGCGAATACGAGGAAGGTAGTGCGATTGACTTTCAGACCGGCCAGATTGGCCGCTAGCGGATTCCCGCCCACGGCATATATTGCCCGGCCCGTGCGCGTGTGGTGCAGGATGTAGGCGAATACGAGCGCCACCAGCACCGCGATGATCACGGAGTTCTGTAGGCCCAATGGGTTGGCCGTGGACAGATTGGCGAAGGAGGGACTGGCTCCGGTCTCCTGAGAGTAGACCTCCCCGCTCTGGGTGGCATAGTTGCTGTAGACCACGATAGCCCCACGGAAGACATACAGGGTACCCAGCGTGACAATGATCGAGGGCAGGCGGCCGAAGGTGACCAGGAGACCGTTAAACGCTCCAAGCACCAGGCCCACCGCGCAGCCCACCAGGAAGGGCGCCACCACTGGCAGGTCGGGATGATCGCGCATTACCACGGCCACCACCATCGCGCACATCCCCAGGATAGAGCCGACGGAGAGATCGATCTGCCGGGCCAGGATCACGCAGGTTTCGCCCACGGCCACGATGGTCAGGACGGCGATGGCCTCCAGAATATTATTGAAATTGTTCCCGGTAAGGAAATGTGCCGAGCGGGTGGCGAAGAACAGCACCAGCAACAGCAGAAACACCGCGATTCCGGCCTCGCGAATGCGTGTTACCACGGTGACGATATTTGTCCGGCGAGCCCCAACCACGGCGCGCATACTCTACTGTTCTCCCCCGCGGCTCAACCGGCTACCAGTTCAGGCGGTATCTCTTGCCCGGTCGCCGCCCGCATGATTGATTCCTGCGTAGCCTGGGCGCGGTCAATGATCGCCATCCGCCGCCCTTCGCGCATCACCACCACCCGATCGCTCATCCCCAGGATCTCGGGCAATTCCGAGGAGATCATCAAGATGGCCAGGCCCTGCCCGGCAAGTTCGCTCATCAAGCGATGTACCTCGGCTTTGGTGCCCACGTCGATGCCGCGGGTCGGCTCATCCAGAATCAGAACCTTCGGCCTGGTAGCCAGCCATTTGCCGAGCACCACTTTCTGCTGGTTCCCTCCCGAGAGGGCCCGCACGCGCTGGGAAAGGCTACTCATACCGCGCACTTGTAACCTGGTAGTATACTCGCGCGCCAACGCCTGCTCACGATTGGCGTCGATGAAACCGCCGCGGGTTAGTGACCGGAGTAACGGCAGCGTGACGTTGTGCGAGATAGCCATGGGCAGCACCAGTCCTTCTTGCTGTCGGTCCTCCGGCACATAGGCCAGCCCATGATTGATGGCGTCGCGCGGCGACGAGATGCGTACCTGCTTCCCTTCGATCTCAACCGTGCCCGCATCCAGGGCATCAATGCCAAAGATCGCGCGCGCCACTTCGGTACGCCGGGCGCCCACCAGGCCCGAAAGACCCACGATCTCTCCGCGCCGTACCTCGAATCCGATATCGGAGAAGATGCCGCGTCGAGTTAACCCCCGTGCGCGCAGCAGAACCTCGCCGATCGGGACCACTTGCTTGGGAAAGAACGTATCGAGGGAACGGCCAACCATCATCCGCACCAACTCGTCGCGCCCGATCTCGCCGATCGGGCGGGTAGCGATGTGCTTACCGTCACGCAGCACGGTGATGCGATCCGAGATAGCATACACCTCTTCCAGACGATGCGAGATGAACACAATCGCCACACCGGTCTCACGCAATCGCCGCACGATCCGAAACAGATCCGTCACCTCATGGAGCGAGAGCGCGGCGGTCGGCTCATCCATGATCAAAATACGCGCGTTGGCGGAGAGGGCCTTGGCGATCTCCACGGTCTGCTGGTCGGCAACGCTCAGTCCGCGAATCTTGCCGCGCACATCCAGACGAACCCCCAGCGAATCGAAAAGGCGTTGCACGTCGCGATACATCTGGCGGCCGAGAATGCGCGGGCGGGTCCAGAGCAGAACGGCAACGGCCAGAAGACCGGCGACGGCAATCACCACGCTGCCCGCGGCGAGCGTGGCGCCAGTCGCGCCGGGGGCCAGGAGAGACTTCTTTCGCAGGATGTCCACGCTGCTGGTAACGCGCATTGCCCCCCCGACCGCCAGCAGCACTGGGGCGCCGGCGGCCAGTGCCCGCAGCCAGAGCAGCCAAGACCCGGCGCCACGATTGAAGGCCAGTACCGGCAGCGCCAGGGCACACAGCGTGGTCAGGATGCCCGCCAGATAGGTCGCGGCATGCAAGCCATTGATGGTAGTGGTGCCTCCGGGCCGGGAAATCGTGACCCAGGGAAGGAACACCCCAATGAGCATCAGCGCGGCCAACGCGGTGGCGGCAAGCGCGCCGTTCCTCAGGATCATTGCCGCCGGAGGATCGGCAACCTCCCGCGTGAGGGCCTCGCCCTCGACGGTAGGCTGGCGGCCCATCATCACATTCTCGGCCACGCTGAGGTCGGGGAAGAGCGTGGGCTCCTGGTAGATAATCGCCACGCCCTGGGCCTGGGCATCGGCCGGCGAGCGCAGATGGACGCGCCGGCCCTCGAAGCGGATCTCACCCGTATCAGGCTCGTGTGCCCCAGCGATGATCCGCATCAGCGTGCTCTTTCCGGCGCCATTCTCGCCTACCAGGGCATGCACCTCGCCAGACCAGAGGGAAAGGTTCACGCCGTCCAGAGCGTAGATCATGGCGAAGGACTTAGAGATGTCGGCCAACTCCAGGACAGGAATGCGATTCTCCACGGATCACCTCACATGCGGACCGGCCCGCGGCGTCCTGTCAGTCTGGGGCAATGCGCTTGTCCCGCGTAGCCCGGCAGTGATCCAGGTAGCCGCTGGGAACATGTCGCCTAGCGGCAATCGTAACCAGAACCGTTTCACCAGAGCGTACGCGGTTGCCTTCCGGCTGTCAAGAACATGTCCAGATCGATGCACCGCGAATCCTATGCACGGCGTGCCCGCTCTGCTAGAATGGGAAACAGTACCAGAATCGTTATCACCATGGCCGCGCCGGTTACGCCGGTGGGGCTCGTTGTGTAGGATTGACTGCCGAGGAAAGAGGTCACGCGGGCGGGTGATTCAAGCGACAAAGACCGGGAAGGGAAGCCCCAAGGACGACCCGGACGATAGCGAGAACGGCAGTCGGCGGCCAAGCATGCGCCAGGTGGCCGAGCGCGCCGGGGTCGCGATGTCTACCGTGTCGCGGGTCATCTCCGATCATCCGGACGTCAGTCCGCGGATGCGCCGGCGGGTGCTCCTGGCCGTGGGGGAGCTTGGCTATCAGCCCGATTTCCTCGGCCAGAGCTTGCGGCGCGGAGCCACGCTGTCGGTGGGCTTCGCCCTGAGTGACATTTCCAATCCCGTCATTGCCCAGATGGCCCGCGGGGCTGAAGCGGTACTCCGGGAAGCGGGCTACTCCATGCTCGTCATGAACTCGGAGCACGATCCCTCGCTTGACGTGGCAAACGTCCGTTTCCTGCACAGCCGCCGGGTTGATGGGATGATTCTCTCCGTGGTGAGCGAGCGCAAAAAGGCCGCCCTCGACGCGCTGACCCAGGTCGGGGTGCCGCTCGTGGTCATCGATCGCGAACTTCCCAGGCGGATTCGCGCCAGCGTTGTCTTGCTCGATCACCGGGCGGGCATGGCTGCCGCGGCCACCCACCTCCTTGATCTTGGCCATCGACGCATTGGTTTGGTCACCTGGCCTCTGGAGCTGAGACCCGGACGCGAACGTCTCGCGGGGCTTCAGGATGCGTACACCGCGCGGGGTCTGTCCGATACGTCAATGCATGTGGCCGGGGTGATGACCATGGATCAGGGGGAAATCGCCGCCGGACAGTTGCTTGACCGTCCCGACGCGCCGACTGCCCTGATCGCCGGCGCCAATCAGTTGCTCATTGGCTGTCTCCGCGCCATGATCAAGCGAGGGTTGCGCCCGGGCATCGATCTCGCGGTGGTGGCCTGCGACGATCTGCCGCTCACCGAACTCTACGCGCCGCCGATCTCCGTGGTGGTACGCGATAACATCGGCACTGGCCGAGTCGCGGCGGAACTCCTCCTCCGGCGTCTCAATGGCCGCGACGAGCCCGACACGGTCATCCTGGAGACGAAGTACGTGCCGCGGGCGTCATCCTGCCCGCCGCGCGCGGGCTAAAAAAGGCGCCAGCGCCGTTTCAGCGATCATCGTTTCCCTCTCGCGGCCAGCCCCTGATCGGGCCCGCGCCCTCGCCGATCCAGTAGCCCGCCCGCCCGCCGCCCAGGCAGTCCGCGGCGCGCTCCCGATGCGCCGTTCCTTGCCGCTCCCAGGGATGGTGCTCCGGCAACGGCCCCTCCCGCTCGGTTCGCCAGAAGGCGCGGTCACAACAGGCGCAGCGCACCAGATAGCGCACGGTAGTCCTTAGACGGTCACGACCACGTGATCGCCCTCGACCCGCACCGGGAACTGCCGCAGCTTCACCTTGGGGTAGGCGATACAGCGGCCGGTGGTCAGATCGAACTCCAGGGCATGCCAGGGACAGACCAGGATCTCTCCCTCCTGGACCCAGGTCCGGCGCCAGGCCGTGTCCTCCGTGGCCGCCAGCGTCCCCGTGATCGTCCCCTCGCACAGGGGGCCGAACTGGTGGGCGCAGACATTGGGCAGCGCGTAATACCGACCGCCCTGGCGGAAGACCCCCACCTCCAACCGGCCATGCCGGACGATCCGGCGGCTGCCCTCCGCGAACTCGTCCACGCGGGCCACCACCACCTCCGCCATCTACGTCCCTCCTTCGCGGACGACCTTCGAGGGCGCGGGAATGCCGAATAGCTTCAGTGCGTTCTCACCCATGATCTTCCGTTTGGCCTGGGGCGAGAGCGGCAAATCAAAGACCTGGCGCGGATGGTCGAAATCGTGGTGTGGCCAGTCGGAGGCAAAGAGCACCTGATTCTCGCCATCGAACAACTCCATCATCGCCACCAGGTCCTTCCCGTTCTCCGGCTCCTCGATGGGCTGAGTGGCGAAATACATCTGGCGAATGTAGGTGCTCGGTTTGTCGGTCAGGAAGGGCACCTCGCGCCGGCTCTCGTTATATTCCTTGTCCAAGCGCCACATCATGAAGGGAACCCAGGAGACCCCCGCCTCGGTGAAGGCGATCTTCAGCCTGGGGAAGCGCACCGGCACCCCGGTGGTGACCATGTCCACCAGGTTGGCCATCATCGCGAAGCAATGGGAGATCGTGTGGCGGGCCAGCGCGGTGTCGAACTGCTCCAGGTTGAAAGGGAAGACCGAGGAGATGGCGGAAACGCTGTGCAGCATCACCGGCAGCCCCGCGTCCTGCGCGGCGGCGAAGATCGGGTCATACTTGCGATGACCCCACAGCGGATAGACCGCCGAGGTAGGCAGGTAGACGGCGACCACCTTGGGGTTGTCGGCATGGCGGGCGATCTCGCGCGCCGCGTCCGCCGGATCCTGGGAGGCCGCGACGAGGGCGCCGTAGAGCGATGGCTCGGTCAGCCATTCCGCGACCAGCCAGCGATTGTAGGCGCGGGCCAACGCGGCGGCGTAGTCCTCGTTGGGTAACTGGGCCAGGCCCAGGAGGTTATCGGGGAACAGAATGCCGATGTCCACGGAGATCGCCGCCAGCTCCTCGCGCATCTGGGCGGCGCTGGTGGTGGTCCGCAGATTGAAGCCGCCGGGGAAGGGCGGGTCGAGGCTAAGATTCGGCTTGAATCCTGGGATGTCCAGGTAGCGCGCGGGGATGCCGGCCAGGTGCTCCAGGGAGCGGCGCCAGGGCTGGTCGCAATAGGGCGCCAGGGCGCCAGGCGTGTCGTGGGCATGGACGTCCGCGTCCACCACCACGAGGTCGGAGAGCCGTAGGCGCTCGGGACGGGCCGGATTGTCCATTGACATTGCCATCATCTTACCACATGCGTCCCTTC
>JANWHO010000024.1 GCA_025450375.1 Chloroflexota bacterium | reverse complement strand
GAAGCGTCCGCCGGCGCGGCTGCTCGCCATCTCCACATACAGGTGGGTGATCCCATTCATCCGGGCGGCCTCCACCAGGGCGGCCGGCGGGGCGACGCCCAACACGGCGGGGGTGAGCCACATCCCGGTCCCGTGCAAGAGCGCGAGGTTGGCGCGCGGACCGGCCGGTTCAAGATTGACAGCCCCGGCGCTCACCCAGCCCGCGTGGCCATGCGCGTGGATCGCGTACCACGCCTCGCCCGCGCGGTCGGTGGCCCAGGCGGTCACGGCAAGGGCCTTGCCAGGGGGCAGACTGGCGGTAGCCGTGCTCGCGGCGCTGGGCTCGGTGTGGACCAGGGCCGCGGTTCGCGCCCTGCCGCGCGCGTGCAACGGCATGGGGGCATGTGGCCCGTGCGGCGTGGGGATCGGCGCCCCCGGCCCCGAGACGAAGGGAACCATGGTCGGCGTGCGCGAGAGGAATTGCGCCGCCACGAAGCCGGGAATCGCGCCCCATAATTTCACCGGGAGCCATGAGATGCCCGCCACATTACGCGGCGCCCCGGTAATCCGCACCTCCTGGTCGAGATCCAACTCGGTCAGGATCTGGCCTCCTGGGGTGGCACGGACCCGAACCTGCCAGTTGTTGGTCCACATGGAGTGGGGGATCGCCGCCGAGATCGCGGTTGGCCCGTTGCCGCGGCGGCTAGGCGCCGCGGCAACGGCGGGGTTCGGGCGGGCGGAGGCGAGGGGCAGGGTGGCAAGGAGGAGGAGAAGCAGGGTAAGGCGCGAAACGCGGATTCTCTGGCTCAGGCCGGCGGCCAGAGATACCGGCGGCTGAGGCCAGGTGTGGACCAGATCCAACCGCCGAGGCGTGACAAAGCGACGTGAGGAGGCGCCGCGCTTAGTCAAGCATGCGCTCGAAATCCGCCAGGGATTGGGTTGTCACAGCTCCTTCCAACAGGGCGGCCAGCCGCTGGGCGTCCGTGACCTGTGTGAGGCGCGCAGCCAATTGGTCTGGCACCTCGGGGAATCGCAACTGGAGCACGCGGACGATAGCGGTTTGCTCTCCCTCGGCTCTTCCCCGTTCGAGTCCCTGTTCGAGCCCCTCTTCCCGAGCTTCGGCTTGTTCTTCGAGGGCCTTAGCTTGCGCGGCTCTATATACCCTTTCCAGGATGTCAGTACCTTTTGACATGGCAAGCGCCTCCATTAACTTATCGAAAGCCGGCCTTTCGAGTACATGATACGACAGCGCGAGGATGGCGCCCATGGCCTTCCTTTTATCTTGTTCGCCGGTGATCCGTTGTGCCTGATCGAAGGCGTCGCGGCACATCCGCGCCTGCGAGCGCTGTTTCTGTCCCATGATGGGAGCGAAAACCAGGTCCACCTGCTGGCTGGGGCTGAGCGGCCTCCCTTCGTCCAGCGTCCTCCGAATGGCGGCCAGCATCTCATCGCCGTCATCCTGGCCAAGAAACACATTATGCACTTTGTACTGCACGGCGCCGATATTCAGTTCCGTTGGCGCCCTGCGCACCTTTGGCCCGTAGAAAATTACTGTATGGATTGTAAGTTTGGTCGCCAGATAAAGCGCCACATCGTAGGAAAGGAATCGCGGTAGGACTCCCGCGGTATACTTGCCCTGATATTCATGGTGAAGCAACGACTCATCTCGTAGCTCGAAGACGTTATCCAGGCGCTCCTCCCGCAACTCCAGACGCGCCAACTCGGTGGGGAAAGGCCTAACCACAGGCGGCAGGTCAATGCCGAACCGAACAGGCAACGCACTGCTGAGCAGTTCCCCGTACAACTTGAACAGAACATCGAAGGCCTGTGGGCTGACCCGAGGTTCCTCCGCCATGTTTCTTCTTTACACATTGAATCCGCCCTTGGCGGTCATTTGAGGCCCTCAGCGTGGAGGGCCGGGCTTCATCCAGATTCTTTCGATGACCATAGCACACCCGCAGTCGCGGGGCGGCCTCAATCCGGACATTCTTTGGCTGCTTCCTGCCAACCAACCCTCGGCTACTACAATCCTACCACAAGGTATACCCGCCATCGATCACCAGCACGGCGCCGGTCATGAAGCGGGAGGCATCGGAGGCGAGGTAGACCATGGTGGGGCCGAGTTCCTCCGGCAGGCCGTAACGCTCCATCGGCGCGTCCTCGATCCAGTAGCGGCGGAACTGGGGCTCGTCCACCGGCGACATGGCGGTCTTGAAGTAGCCGGGGGCCATGGCGTTGACCCGTACCCCAAATCGCGCCCATTCCGCCGCCAACGATTTGGTGAGCTGATGCACCGCCGCCTTGGAGGCGTTGTAGGCGGGCTGCATCTGCGGGCGATTGACGATCTGGCCCGAAATCGATCCGATATTGACGATCACCCCGCTCCGCCGTTCAACCATTTGGCGTCCAACCGCCTGCGCGCAGTGCCAGACTCCAAAGAGGTTGACCTCCATCACCTCGCGAAACTCGGCCAGCGGAACGTCGAGGGCCGGACGGTGATAGCACAGGCCCGCGTTGTTAACCAGGATGTCTATTGGCCCCAGTTGGGTACTTACATCGGCGATCATCGCCTCGACCGAGGCGGGATCGGTCACATCCAGGGGCACGCCGATGGCCTGGCCGCCTGCCTGGTTGATGCGTTCAGCAGCGCCCTCGTTTAAGTCCTGGTGACGAGCGGCGATCACCACTCGCGCCCCGACCTCCGCCAGCGCCTCAGCGAATACCTCGCCCAGACCCATGTTTCCGCCGGTTACCACCGCGACCTTGCCGGTGAGATCGAACGCCGCCAATACGCTCATGTGACTCCTCCTTCGGAGAGTGGCTTGACCAGACCGGAAGGAAACGGGAACCTCGGTTCCCGTTTCCTTCCGGTCAAGGTAATTGAGATAAGTACCAACTGGTTCATGGGATGAGGAGCGTCTTCAGGTTGGCGCCGCCGCGGGCCGCTTCCATGGCGGCGGCGAACTCCACCAGGGGGAACTCGGCACTGATCAGGCTCCGTACATCGATCGTACCGTCGGCAATCGCCGCGATCGCCTTGGGATAGCAGTATGGGCCCAGGTGGCTCCCATGAATGTTCAGTTCTTTCTGGTCGCCCACCAGGTTCCAGTCGATCGTGGTCTGCTCGGCCAGGACGCTAAAGGCCACGAAGGTGCCCAGCCTGCGGATCATGCTCAGGCCCATCTGGGGCACCAGGGCACTCCCCGATGCCTCGATGAAGACATCGCAACCGTAGCCGCCGGTCAGCCCCTTCACCCGCTCTACCGCGTCTTCCTCCAGGGGGTTGATCACCACGTCGGCGCCAAACCGGCGAGCCAGGTCCAGGCGGTAATTCTTGGTGTCCACGGCAATCAATTGGCCAGGATTGAATCGCCTGGCCGCTTGCAGCATGCAGAGGCCGATGTTTCCCACCCCGGCCATCACCACGGTGTCTCCGGGATGGATCTTGCCCCGGTCCACCGCGTGCATGGCGCAGGCCAGCGGCTCGATGTAGGCGGCCTGGCGCGCGTCGATTCGCTGGTCGATGAGGTGGACGCGGGCATTGGCGGGGTAGATCATGTACTCCGCCATCCCACCCTCGGCTCGGTCGCGCTTGAAGCCGAAGATGATGTGGGGCTCGCACATCCAGTATTGGCCGTTCTTGCAGAAACGACAGGCGTTGCAGGGGATGATCTGTTCCGCCACCACATGGTCGCCCAGAGCCACCCCATGCCGTTCACCCGCGCCTTCACCCAGGGCCGCCACGGTACCCGCGAACTCATGGCCGGCGGTCACCGGAGCGTCGCAGTAACCGCCCGAGCCATCGACGCCCCAGAAGGTGTGGCCGCCAATGAAGCATTTGATATCGCTGGCACAGATTCCCGCCGCGCCCACCTTGACCAGCATCTCGCCGGCCCTGGGCTCCGGCCGGGGCCGCTTCTCCACTCGGTAGTCGTACGGTCCGTGGCATACCACGGCGTTCATGGTCTCACGCGCGGTCATCGCTCTCCTCCTTTATGGTCGCTGCTCCCACGCGGATGCAGGACTCGTGGGTACAACTGTACCCTGGTTGCCGAAAAATGATTGGTCTCCCGAACCGGTACCCGCCCCTTGACGCGCTATGCTACGATCACTGCTATTCTGAACGCGAAAGTGTGAGAGTGCGAGGAGACCCTGGTGCTCGACTTCGGTATGACGCTCATGCCCGATCCCCCTTCGAGCCGCATCGTGGAACTTACCCGCCTGGCCGAGGCAAATGGATTTTCTTATGGGTGGCTATTCGATTCGCACGTGCTCTGGATGGACCCCTATCCCCTCCTCACCCTGATGGCTCAGGCCACCCAGCGAATGCGCCTGGGCACCTGCGTGACCAATCCCGGCACCCGCGAGCCCAGCGTGACCGCCAGCGTGTTCGCTACCCTTAACGAGATCTCCGGCGGGCGCATGGTGGTGGGGATCGGCCGCGGCGATAGCGCCCGCCGAGTGATGGGGAAGCCGCCCACCACGCTGGTCCGGCTAGAAGCGGCGATCGAGGAGATCCGGGCCCTGGGTACGGGAGAGGAAACAACCGACGACGATCATCCAGTCCAGATCAAGTGGGCTTCGGGTGGGCTGCCGATCTACGTGGCCGCCTATGGGCCAAAGGCGCTCCGTCTGGCGGGGAAGGTCGGAGATGGGGTGATCTTGCAATTCGCCGACCCCGATCTGATCAAGTGGTGCCTCGGTTTCGCGCGGGAAGGGTGCGAGGAAGCGGGCCGCGATTGGGCGAGCTTCCATGTGATGTCCGCCGCGCCAACCTTTATCACCGCCAATCTGGATCAGGCGCGGGCTCAGGTGCGCTGGTTCCCAGCCATGGTCTCCAACCATGTGGTGGATCTGGTCTCTAAATATCCGCCGGAGGATTTGCCTCCCGCGCTGACCCGCTATGTGCGGAACCGCCCCGGCTACGATTATCAAGATCACGGGCGGGTAGGGGCGCATCATGCCGAGTTCGTCACCGACGACGTGGTGGATCGCTTCTGCATAATCGGGACCGAGGAGCAGTGTACGGAGAAGCTGCACGCCCTGGCTATCGCCGGAGTGAATGAGTTCAACATCTATCTGATGACCGACGACAAGGAACGCACCCTGACAACCTATGGAGAGCGGATCATCCCCCAATTCGCCGGGAAGGGCTAGGGCATGAGGTTTGGTTGTCCATGAATACCGCCGGAGGGCTACAAAGCGCGGCGGCGTCCGAGATCAGCATCGAGCATGTGTCCATGATCTTCGAGGGCCAGGGTCGGACCACCAACGCCTTGCAGGATGTGTCGCTGGATGTCCGGGCGGGAGAGTTTATCTCGCTCCTCGGGCCCTCTGGCTGCGGCAAGAGCACCCTCTTACGTCTGATTGGCGACCTCCTCCGTCCTTCCGCCGGAGACCTGCGAGTGAAGGGGAAGAGTCCGGCCCAGGCGCGGCGGGATCGCGACTACGGAATGGTCTTTCAGGCCCCCGTCCTCTACGATTGGCGCGACGTGACCCGGAACGTGCAGTTGCCATTGGAGATTTTTGGCGTGCCGCGTGGGGAACGGGACCAACGGGCGGCGAACCTGCTCGACCTGATGGGCCTGCGGGAGTTCGCCAAAAGCTATCCCTGGCAATTGAGCGGCGGGATGCAGCAAAGGGTGGCTATCGCCCGTGCCCTGTCGTTTCAGCCTTCCATTCTGCTGATGGACGAACCGTTTGGGGCCCTGGATGAGATGACCCGCGAACGGCTCAACATGGAGTTGCTCAACCTGTGGCGGCAGACCGGCTCCACGGTCATCTTCGTCACCCATAGCATCCCCGAGGCGGTGTTCCTCTCCACCCGCGTTGTGGTGATGACCCCACGTCCGGGGAAAGTGGAGCGGGTAATCCCCATCGACCTACCACAGCCGCGCGGGGCCGAAACCCGCGAGCAGCCGGAGTTTTTCCGCTACCTGACCGAGTGCCGCGCCTGTCTGCGTGAGGAGCACGCACTATGAGGGCGCCGCTCCACGGATTCGGGCGCGCGTTTCTGCCCGTGGCCTTGGTTGGCGCGGCGATCATCGTCGCGTGGTATGTGCTGGCGGTGCGGGGGAACTGGGCCCAGGTTCAGCAACAAGACCCGACGATCACCGGGTTCTGGAATACCGCCGGCGCCACCATGCGGGTCGATCAGCCCTGGGTGCCGACTCCGCATCAGGTGGTGCAAAACCTCTACCAATCCCTGGCCCGCTCACCCAATGATCCGCGGGCTATCTGGGTACACCTGGGCACCACGGGCGCCGAAATGGGACTCGGGCTGCTGGCGGGCGGCCTTCTGGGATTGCTGATCGCCACCCTGTTCGTCCACTCGCGCCCCGTGGAACGGGCCTTCCTCCCCTGGGTGGTGGCCTCGCAAACTGTCCCGGTGCTGGCGCTGGCCCCTATCGTAATCAGCATCTTCGGGATCACGTTGGCCGGGAAGGTCGTGGTGACTTCCTATCTGGTGTTTTTCGCGGTGGCGATCAGCGCCATCAAAGGGCTGCGATCCGCCGATCCGCTGGCCCATGAATTGATGCGCTCCTACGCCGCCAATCCCTGGCAGATCTATTGGAAGCTCCGCTTTCCCGCCGCCCTGCCCTTCGTCTTCACCGGACTCAAGATCGGCGCCACGGCGGCGCTGGTGGGGGCGATTGTGGCCGAGTTATTTGGATCCAATTACGGTCTGGGCCAGCGGATTGTGTTCGCGAGTTATTACACGCAGACCATCGTCTGGTGGTCCACCATGCTGGCGGCGTCGCTCCTTGGCCTGGCCGCCTATTCCCTTTTAGCCGGCGCGGAACGTCTGGTAGTGCGCGCCCGCCCACCACAGTCATGAGGCGGCGCGCATGATCAAGCGGACCACGGTTCTGAAGAGCGGCTACCCGGCGGCCGGCGCCGGGGGCCTGGTGAGTGTGCGGCCACGCCGGTTCCTCCGTTACGCGGGGACGTCCGCCCCTCCGCTGCTGGTCCTGGTGCTGGTCCTGGCCTTATGGCAATGGGTGGTGAAAAAGCCGGAACTGCCGCCGCCCAGCGCCATTGTGGCTTCCCTGGGGACCAACCGCGCGGTTATCTGGACGGCCTGGCAGATCACGGTATGGCAGGAGGCGCTCCGCGGCTACCTGGCGGGCTGCATCCTCGGGATCCTGGTGGGGATTGTCTGCTCCCGCTTCGATTGGGTACGCCGCGGCCTCGTGCCCTACGCGGTGCTCAGTAATTCGGTGCCAATCATCGCGATCTCGCCGATCCTGGTCTTCTGGTTTGGTTATGATTGGCCGTCAAAGGCGGCGATCGTTCTGGTGATCACCTTCTTCCCCATGCTCCTCAACACGGCCACCGGTTTGACGTCATACTCGCCCCTGGCGCGGGAGCTTCTCACCTCCTATGCCGCCTCGAGTTGGACGGTTTTCCGCCGTCTGCAACTCCCCACGGCGCTGCCCATGATCTTCAATGGACTGAAGATTTGCAGCACCCTCAGCGTCATTGGCGCCACAGTGGCGGAGTATTTTTCCAGCCAGGGGACCGGATTGGGCACCGAGATCAACGATGGGGCCCAGGTGGCGCAATGGGACCTGGTATGGGCCTGCGTCCTGGTGGCCAGCGTCACCGGCATCCTCTTCTACGCCCTTCTGATGATCCTTGAGCGGCTTTTCACGTTCTGGCATGTTTCGTACCGAGCCGGCCCCTAACCTGGGTGGTCAAATGAAGTACTCTAGCTGTACGCCGTACCCTTCGCTCGATGGGGGCTGAGGACTGGCGGCTCGTGGGAAAGGAGGAAGCTCGGACAGCGTCTCGCTCGTGGACCTTATTGGCCTTGCTTCATGGTTTCCAGCATTGAGGAGAAGTACAGTGCGACAGATTGCTCTTCGCGCCCTCGCCGTCGCGGCGGTAGCCGCTGGTCTGGTGGGGGGAAGCTTCGCTCCAGCCCACGCCGCCCAGCCTCGCGCGCTCACCCACGTGTCCCTGGTCCTGAAGTGGCTGCCACAGGCGCAGTTCGCCGGTTACTATGTGGCCTTGAAAAAGGGCTATTACGCCAAGGAAGGGCTGGACCTGACCATTCAGCCGGGCGGTCCCACGATCGTCCCCGAGCAGGTGGTGGCCAATGGGGGCGCCGATTTCGGCATCGACTGGCTGCCGTCGCTTCTGGCCGAACGGGAGCACGGCGAGAATCTGGTCAACATCGCCCAGATCTACCAAACCACCGGCATGCGCCTGATCTCCTTCAAGAGCCAGCACATTACCAGCTTCGCCGATCTCAAGGGGAAGACGGTAGGCGTCTGGTGGGCGGGGAACCAGTATCAATTCCTGGCCTGCATGAACAAACTGGGCATTAATCCCGACACCCAGATGAAGGTCATTCATCAAGGTTTCGACATGAACGGCTTCCTTAATAAGAGCCTCAACGCGGCCAGCGCCATGACCTATAACGAAGTCGGGGTGGTCCTGGAAGCGGGGATCAAGATGTCCCAGATGAACGTGCTGGACTACAATCAGTGCGGCGTCAGCATGTTGGAGGACGGACTCTATGCCAAGGCCAGCTGGCTGACCAAGAACCCCGACCTGGCGGTCCGCTTCCTGCGGGCCTCGATCCGCGGCTGGCAGGACGTGATCAAGGATCCGACCGCTGCCGGCAAGACCGTCTACGCCGCCGACACCTCTGGGGTAATGAAGCTGAACCATCAGATTTATATGGCCCAGCAGGTGGGACCATTGATTAACT
>JANWHO010000023.1 GCA_025450375.1 Chloroflexota bacterium | reverse complement strand
GTGCTGGCCGAAACCGTCGTCCGTCAGGGGCGCATCATGATTGAATCTCGCCCCTCATGCACCCCATGCGCGCCTACCTGCGGACGCTTCATTGACCGTCCACGATGGCCAGTCGACGTATGGTCATACGCCCACGTGCATATCCTTGCGCGGTGTCAACCGTCAATTCGCCTGGAATGCATGCGCAAGGGCGCGGCTAAGCGTGGCCTGGTGGGAAGCACTCCCGCTTAACGTACTTTAATGTCCGTTTCGTCAAACGACCCCGTGTAGCAAGAGCCGGCCTGGACGCAAGCCAGGAGGCTGGGACACCAGAGAATATCGAGGGAATTCGTTCAAAGGGATCAGTGCTCAGCCACTCTCTCCCCTATACAGTCCCCAACACTTCGGGACTGTTGGGCCAGTGCATAGGCGCTGTAGCTGTTAGCGGCGGCCTGCCGGGCCCAGACTGGAAACATCGGCCCTGTCCGAGCGACGGGCGCCCGATACACCGGCGGGAACCGCCGGGGAGACCGCCAGCCAGGGCGGGACAGCCGACACCCAATAGATGACTCGCGCGAGCGGGCACGAACGAGGAGGAGCGAAAACCATGGCACTGGCCGAGAAAATACTAACCGACACATGGGAAGCGTGGGATACGAGTGTCGCGGACTTAAGGGCGCGCCTGCGGGGCGAACTGATCCAACCGGGTGACCGGGAGTACGAGCGGGCGCGCGCGATCCATGATGCCGCGTTCGACCGGCGTCCGGCCCTGATCGTGCGCTGCGCCGGCGCGACCGACGTGAGCGCCGCCATCGGCTTCGCCCGCGCGCGGGGCCTACCCCTGGCGGTACGCGGCGGTGGCCACAGTGTCGCCGGCCACTCGACGTGCGACGAAGGCGTGGTGATCGACCTTTCTTCGATGAAAGGGATCGTGATCGATCCGGTCCAGCGAGTGGCGCGGATCGAGCCGGGCCTGACCTGGGGTGAGGTGGCCGAGGCCCTGCAGCCCCATGGTCTTGCCCTCACATCGGGCGATACGAGCTCGGTTGGCGTCGGCGGGCTGGTCCTCGGCGGCGGCATCGGCTGGATGGCACGCGCGTACGGCCTCACTATCGACCGTCTACGCGCCGTGGATCTCGTGACCGCCGAGGGCCACTTCTTGCGCGCGAGCGCGACGGAGCACGCCGAGCTGTTCTGGGGTCTCCGCGGCGGGGGCGGCAACTTCGGCGTCGCCACTGCCTTTGAGTTTGACCTGCACGCGGGCGGCATGGTGTTCGGAGGGGCGGTCTTCTACGATGCATCGGAGGCAGCGAAGATGGCGGACGTGCTGCGCGCCTATGCGCGGATCGCGGCCGCGGCGCCGGACGAGTTGACCACGGTCGCCTTCATCATGCCCGCCCCGCCCGTGCCCTTCATCCCTCCGGACCGGCACGGCGCCCCCGTGGTCATCATCGCCGTGTGCTACGTCGGCGACCCCGCGGAGGGCGCACGAGTGGTGGCGCCGCTCCGCGAATTGGGAGCGCCGATCGCCGACGTGATCGGGCCGATGCCCTACCCGGCGATGTTCGCCCTCACGGCGGAGGCCGCCGTTCCCGGTCATCAGGTCCACCTGCGTTCGTTGTTCTTGCCGGAGTTGGACGAGGGCGCCTTGAAGACGGTTGTCGACCAGACGCATGCCGTCATGTCCCCCGGCACGATCGTACAGGTCCGTGTTTTGGGCGGCGCCTTGGGTCGGGTGCCGATGGACGCTACCGCCTTCGCCCATCGTGACAAGCATGTGTGGATCACGGCCATGCACCAGGGCCCCGCCGACGCCGACCCGTCCGAGCTACGCGGCCGCACCGAACAGGTCTGGCGGGCGCTGCAACCCTACTCCGCGGGTGCGTACGCCAACTTCCTGGGTGACGAGGGTGAGTCACGGATCCGCGAGGCGTACCCGCCGGCAACCTACGCTCGGCTGGCCGCGATCAAGGCGCGGTACGACCCCACCAACCTGTTCCGGAACAACCAGAATATCAAGCCCGCGCATCGAGAGGAGGTGGTGGCCACCAGAAACTGAGCCCTGATGAACGACCTAGCGCCTGCTTGCGCAAGCGGGGCGGGTATGAGTAAGTAGAACCAAAGAGAAAAGGATACAGACACATGCGACGCTCACGATCAATCGTATTGGCGGCCCTGGTGGCGGTGAGCCTTGGTGGAGCGGGGATCAGCCGCGCGGCGATCACCCAGAAGGCCACGGCTCCCGCCCCGACCGCGCCCGCGACCTATCCGGTCACGGCGGGCTTCGGCGACCGGGGCGGCGCGGCCAATATCTTCGCCCCGCAAGTGGTGGAAATCTATGTCGGCGACACGGTCACCTGGAAGGTCGGCGGCGACCTCGAACCCCACACGGTCAGCTTCGGTCCCGCGAAGCTGCTCGATACGCTGGCTGCCGGGATCTTGGGGCCGGTTCCCCAGAAGGCTGGGCCGCCGCTGATCGCTTTCAATAGCCAGGCCGCCTTCCCCACCATGGGCGCGACCTATGGCGGCAGCGGCTTCGCCAACTCGGGCTTGCTGGCCGGCAAGGGGAAAAGCTGGAGTCTCACCTTCACCCAGCCCGGCGCCTATCGCTACTACTGCTTGCTGCACTACGTCCCCGGCCATCCCGAGCTGAGCATGGGCGGCGAGGTGATCGTGCATCCTCGCCCCACCGCCGGCCATGCCTACGTCGTGTCCATGGGCTCGGCCCAGGACTCGGCCACCAATGGCGGCGATATGTTCACCCCCAGGAGCCTGACCATCCACGCCGGCGACTCGGTGACCTGGATCGGCGCCTTCCACACTGTCACCTTCGCGCCGGACGCGGAACTGATCCAGATCGAACGGCACTTCGTGGTGCCGGTGCCCCAGAAGGTGGGGCCGCCCTTGCTCACCATTAACCCCAAGGCGGCGCTGCCCTTCGGTGGCCATAGCTACGATGGGACGGGCTACGTGAGCTCCGGCTTCCTGACCCCGCAAGGGAACGGACCGGCCCGGTACACCTTGACCTTCACCAAGCCCGGTACCTACGGCTACGATTGCCTGGTCCACCCCGGCATGGACGGCACGATCACCGTGCTGCCCTAGCCGGGACAAGCGTGGAACCCCCGGCCCTGGTCCGCGGTAGTCACCGCGGATCACGGTCGGGGCTCCCAGCAAGGAGCATGCGATGATCTTCTCACTCCGCCCATACCGCATCCCCTGGAGCTTCGTGGGGCTTGGCATGAGTCTGCTTCTGATCGGCGCCGGCATCGGCGTACAGGGGATGACGAGCGCGAACTCGCGCCCAAGCACTGTCCCGACCCTCGCGACGCCAGTTGATCCATTCCTTGTCCCGAACCGGCAAACTGTATTTTTCTCCGGCGCCATCGCTGATAATGCGACGCTCAACGGCACAATCTCACCGAGCCTGCCGGGCCTGAATACCATGAGCCTGAATATCATGCCTGCTCGACGACAGGTTGCGTGGGGCGGCCAGGTCACTTTGGTGATCACCATGCCCGAGATGGCCATGCCGCCCGTACGGGCAACCCTGAGCGCGACCCGCCAGGGCTATCGCGGGATGGTCGCCTTGCCGATGTTCGGTACCTATCGCGTTCAGGCTGATGCATCGACGGGCGCCGGCCAGTACACGGGCGCCTTCAGCCTTACCCTCCCGTTGACTCTGGGTTCACTCCCTCCAAGCGATCATTCCGCCCACCCCTGAAGGATTCCACCATGACAGAGCAGGATCCAACCATGGCACGCGCGAGACAGGCCCAGGCAGGTACCCCTGGTCAGCAGCCCGGCTCGACCGGCGGACCGCGCGCCAGGGTGCTTCTGGATGGGGAGAAGACGGGCGGCCGTTTCGCCTTACTGGAGTTGCAAGAGACGCATGGCGACGAGCCGCCTCGCCACCTCCATCACTGGGAAGACGAGGCCCTGTATGTGCTTCAGGGTGAGCTCACGGTCTACCTCGGCGAGGCGGCGATATCCGCTCCCGCCGGGACCGCCCTGTTGCTCCCGCGAGGGGTCGAGCATAGCTACGCCGTGGTCTCCGAGACCGCCTCCTTACTGGCGCTCTTCACGCCATCAGGATTCGAGGGGTACTTCCAGGCGCTGGCCGCCGGCGCGGCGGGCTCGGAGACATCACTCGACCGCTTGATCAGTGTGGCGGCCCGTCACGGCTGTGAAATCACGGGGCCGCCACCCCGAGGAGCCGGCCGTTCGCCTCCCCCCTAGCCGCGCCTTGGCGCGGGAACCTATGGCATAAGAAGGGAAACACCCAGAAAGGAAGAAAACCATGACGTCCACACGTTCCGAAGGTCCGCGACCGGACCCTCTCCCGACGCCCTCATATCAGGGCACGGTCACGCCCGAACGGGTATTGGAGAATGCCCTGGCGTTCTGGCGTTCGGTGATCCTCCTGAGCGCGGATGAGCTTGGAGTATTCGCCGCGCTGGCCGTGGAGCCCCGCGCCGCCTCTCCGCTGGGGCGTGGGCTCGGTCTCCGTCACGACGCGGTTGAGGACTTCCTTGAGGCGCTGGTGGGCCTGGACCTGATCGAGCGGCGCGAGAAACTCTACCACAACACACGCGAGGCGAGTCTCTATCTCGACTCGGCCAATCCCGCCTATATCGGTAGTTGGCTTGCCATGGCGCGGGCGGCGATGCGGACGATGACCGATCTTACGAGGCAGTTGCGGACAGGCGGCACGGGTCAGCCGGAACAGCCGGCGCTGGCTACCCAAATGTGGGCGGATATTGCCGAGATCCTGCGAGAAGGGTTCCCACAGTGAAGAGACAAATCAAGAAACTCACCGGTAGCCTGGTGCTACTTGGTGGACTGAGCCTTACCAGCATGGCTGCCAGCCTGCCCGCGGATGCCGGCCAGATCACGCCGCCTACCATTTCGACGCTCCGGCTAACGGTGGACAAGCCAATCATTCACCTGGGGGAGCGGGTGCTAGTGTCCGGCGACCACTTCACCCCGGGTGCCCGCGTGGCGATCAGCTTGCATGGTCCGCAATCGGCCACGCTTGGGCGCGTCTATGCCAGAGTCCAGGTTGCTCCCGGTGGCGACTTCAGGGTGCGCATCGCTATTCCGAGCTACCCGGACGCGGCGGCCCGCCAATGGCATACGGTGCTGATCGCGGCCCTCTCCTCGGCCATGTCACAGGGGTTGCGGGAGGGTGCCGCCGTAGCGGTGCAGGCCGATCCAATGCCCAGCCTCACCATCGTAACCAAGGCTCGGCTGGCGCGAACATCGTTGGTGATCGACGGCACCGCGGTCCCTGCCCTGGTGGTGGCCAGGGGTGCGGGCCACTACCGGATCAACTATGCCGGACATCTCCGGGCCGGGATACATAGCGCCTATCTCAAGTGGTCCGACACGGCGGGTGGGTGGGGAGCCCATGCCTGGAGCTTCCGCATCGGGTCACCGTACGCGGTAAGCGTGGCGCCCAACCTGAACCTGAGCGCGGCTAGGATTCATCTGGGCGAGGAGTTGGGGGTAGCAGGCAACAACTTCACCCCGGGCGCGGTAGTGACGATCAGCCTGGGAGGGCCGAACGCGCCGCCCAATATGCCGGTGGCCAGGGCGCTGGTGGGCCCGACCGGGATCTTCCATCTCCTGATCCAGATCGCGCGCTATCCGTCCGCCGCCGCTCGCGTAACCGGAATGATCTTCATCGACGCCTCGGCAAAGGGCGCCATGGTCGGCGACTTGTCCGAGAGCGTGGCGGGAATGGTGCGGGTGGTGAGTTGAACTCTGTGCTACGACGCTTCATCACCTTGAAGGGCGTACGCGATTGCCTGCTCGACGGTCATACGTCGCCCCTCGGCCCGAGCCGCCTCGAAAGCTGGCGCGCCGAGTCGCGCGGACGCGGCGGCGATGGCGTGCTCGTAGCGGGTTCGATACGGCAGGTAGTACGTATGTCCCCGCACACCGACGGCCTCAATCAATCCATCGGCCGCCCCGAGCAATCTAGCTGCCCGGTGAGCCGCGCCCCGCAGCCCGGCCACGACGCCCAACCCTTCCAGGATGTAGGCTATGTTGGGCCTGTCCCCCATGTCGCGTGATGGCTGAATCCCCTGCTCAAACCAGCGGGCTGCCTCATCATACTCGCCACGAGACAGCGCGAGTTGTCCAAGGTTAAACAGGGCATTGCAGATCCCGAGCCTATCCCCAATTCGGCGTCCATGTGCCAGCCCCTCGTCGAACCGGCGCCTCGCTCCGCGATCGTCGCCCTGAAGGAGGTGCAGTGTGCCGATCCAGCTAGATGCCTGCGACGCCATGCCCTCGTCGCCCGCCTCATGGAAGAGTGGTACCGTCTTCTCGAGGTGCCGTGCCGCGCACTGGTAGTCACCTCGTTGGGTCGCCAGAAGCCCAAATGTTGCCCGGGCGAATGCCTCCGAGATCGGATCGCCCCCGAGTTGCCGGGACAGGTCCAGCAGTTCCTCGGCGTAGCCCGTGACTGTGTCGACGTCGCCCTCACCGTATGTGGCGGTCAACGCGGCAATGAGCGCACGGGATTGCAGGTGGAGGGAGAGCCTGTCCCGCATCAGGAGCACCTGGTCCATCCAGCGACGACCTTCGTGCTGATAGCCCCGGATCCACCAGAACACTTCGAGCGCGAAGCTCAGACGCGCGGCGACCTCCGCCTCTTGCAGGGAAATAGCCCAGGCCAGCGCCATGCGAAGGTTATCGTGCTCCCGCCCGAGCCGGGCGAGCCAGATGATTTGATGTCTCCTCCTCACCTGTGGTCGCGCCGCCTCCGCGAGCGAGAGGAAGAACAGCGCGTGGCGCCGGCGCGCGGCGTCTGCCTCGCCCGCCTGATCGAGCCGCTCCAGCGCGTACTGGCGGATCGGCTCCAACATACTGAACCGAGCTCCCTGCTCATCCTGCTCCACCGTCACCAGCGACTGCTCCACCAGGCCATTGAGGCGCCGCAACACACCCTCGGCTCCCATCTCGCTCTCCGCGCCGATCACCTCGGCCGCCTCAAGCATCCACCCGCCCGCGAACACGGCTAGTTGCCGGAAAAGGGTCTGCTCGTCCGCGGCGAGCAGGTTGTAGCTCCAGGCAAGCGTGTCGCGCATGGTGCGCTGGCGCGAGGGTAGGTCGCGCGGCCCGTCCGCCAGCAGCGGCAGCATCCGCTCCAGCCGCGCCAGCAGCGCCACGGGCGGCAAGATCTTGACCCGCGCCGCCGCCAATTCCAGGGCGAGCGGCAAGCCGTCCAGTCGCCGGCAGATCGCCGCTACCGCCGTCGCGTTCTCACGGGTCAGGGCGAAGGTGGGGCTCGCCGCCCGCGCCCGCTCAACAAAGAGCCGGGCGGCCGGCGCCGCGGCGACCTCGTCCGGCGTCGGCACACGCGCGAGGTCGGGCAGCGCGAGTGGGGCCACGGGGTACTCGCGCTCACCGCGCACATGTAACGGCGCCCGGGGCTCGTCGTCAGCACCACGAGCCCCGGGCATGCCTCAAGCAGGGCGGCGAACGCGGGCGCGATCTCCAGCAGGTGCTCGCAGTTGTCCAGTACTAACAGTAACCGTCGGGTACGCAGGAACGCCTGGAACGCCTCGCGCAACGAGTGTCCCCTGACCTCGCGCATGCCAAGGGCATGGGCGATGGCCGGGCGCGCGAGCGCGGGGTCAGCCAGCGGCGCCAGCGGGACGAAGGCGACGCCATCGGGGAAGCGTCCGGCAACCGCGGCCTCCCGCGCCAGCGCGACGACGAGGCGGGTCTTGCCCACGCCGCCGGGACCAATCAAGGTCAACAGCCGCACGTCGTCCTGGCGCAGCAGCCCCAGGATTGCCTCCACGTCCCCTTCGCGGCCAACCAGCGGCGTCAGCGGGACCGGTAATGCCGGGAAGCTCGACGGACCGAGGAGGCTGGTCGGCGCTGTCGCGTGCGTCCGATTGGGCCAGTTCCCATCCGATGGCGGGCCGGGCCGGGGCACGGCGGCGATAAGCACGGCCCGCGCGTCGTTGGTGAGGCTGAGAGCGTCGGCCAGCCGCCGCACCGTTTCAGGGTAGGGCCGGCGGCGCTCTCCCCGCTCTAGCGCCCCCACGGCCTGCGCGGTCAGTCCTGCCTGCTCGGCCAACTCGGCCTGCGAGAGGCCCGCCGCCTCACGCAAGCGGCGCAGATGCACGCCGAACGAGGTGGCACCATCGTGCCGCTCGCTCTCCACGACCCGCCTCCATCCTCACGCCAGCGGAAGCGCCGGCGCCCCCCTCACTCGCCCTCCCATGCCGCGGGACCCGTCCCCGACCCGCTGTTTCGCATATAATAGCACGCGATGCCAGGCTGTTACATACTCCACCACGAACCGATGGTGGCTTTGCCCGCTGTCGCCGCGCAGGCGCGAAATTACTCCTCACCTGTGCGTGTTGTCTTGGGACCAGGACAGAGTATGCCAATGGGCGATACGATGGTAGATAGAGGACTGAATAGCCGGCATAAGATGACAGGGATGAGGCTATGGTCGGGACCGATGACGGATGATCAACGCATGCAACCCGCCTTTGGGGAACTACTGCGGCGGCATCGCGTGGCGGCGGCCTGGAGCCAGGAGGACCTAGCCGAGCGCGCCGGCCTTACCGACAGGGCGATCAGCGCGCTGGAGCGGGGTGTCCGGCGTCGCCCCTATCCAGACACCGTACGGCGCCTGGTCGTGGCGCTCAATCTCTCTGGCTCCGAGCGCGCGGCATTCCTCGCCTCCCTCCCCCAGCGATCCGAGGCGGTGCCGGGATCCGCCGCCACCACGACCGGAGGATCGATGTCCGATGAGGTATCGCGGTACGCGCCCCTCCCGGTACCGCTCACCCCATTAATTGGACGAGACAGCGATCTGGCCGCGGTGGCGGCGTTGCTGCGCCGGACGCACACACGGCTCCTCACCTTGACCGGGCCGGGTGGTGTCGGCAAAACTCGACTCGCCGTGCAAACGGCGAAGCGCGAGACCGCGACCTTCACTGATGGGGTG
Organism: Chloroflexota bacterium; assembly: GCA_025450375.1. The sequence goes on along the minus strand of JANWHO010000023.1, from coordinate 5,356 downwards.
GTCTTTGTGCCTCTGGCGTCACTCGACCACGCCGCGTTTGTCGTGTCGACCATCGCCCGCGCTCTCGGCCTGCGAGAAACAAGTGGCCGGTTGGTGGAGGGGATGCGGCGAGCGGTGGGTGCCAAGAGAGTGCTGCTAGTGCTGGACAATTTCGAGCATGTGAAGGATGCGGCCCCAGAAGTGATTGCCCTGCTGGAAGCATGTCCCGCCTTGACTGTGCTTGTGACGAGCCGGGCCGGACTCCAGGTGCGAGGGGAACAGCAGTACCGGGTTGATCCGCTGGCCCTGCCGGATCTCTGTCGCTTACCGACTGGGCGGAACCTCAGTGGGGTGGCGGCAATACAGCTGTTTATTGAGCGCGCTCGCTCCGCCGCGCCGGATTTCTCTCTGACGGACGCGAACGCGGCGGCGGTAGCGGCAATCTGCCGACGGCTGGATGGGTTACCCCTGGCGCTCGAGTTAGCGGCCGCGCGCATGAAGCTGCTCGGGCCAACTGCCCTGCTCGCTCGCCTCGATCCCGTGTTGCCGCTCCTCATTGGCGGAACGCAGGATCTTCCAGCCCGTCAGAAGACACTGCGCGCCACCATCGCCTGGAGCTACGAATTGCTGGACCAGCACGAGCAATACGTGTTCCGACGGCTAGCGGTTTTCGCCGGGGGGTGTACGCTCGAAGCGGCCGAGGCGGTCTGTCAGCCTCCTTCCGGCGCGGCGGAGGCTGGCGACATCGTCGACCTGCTCGGCCAACTCCTCGACAAGAGCTTACTCGTTCGTGAAGAACAGCGTGACGAGGTTCGCGTCGGCATGCTCGAGACCATGAGCGCCTTCGCGCGTGAGCGGCTGGCGGCCAGCGAGGAGGAGGCGGCGGCTCGCGCCCTTCATGCGGAGTATTATCTGGCCCTGGCCGAGGACCTTGTGCCGCGTCTCGCGGGACCAGAGGAGGGGAGATGGCTCGATGTGTTGGAATGCGAGCAGGATAACCTCCGCGCGGCGCTTCAGTGGTTCCTTACTGGCGGCAACGTTGCGTCCGGCGCTCGCCTCACCGCCGCGCTCATTCGCTTCTGGCATGTTCGGGGCAATCTTAGCGAAGGACGAAGGTGGCTGGAGCAAGCATTGGCCGCTGGATGGGAACTTCCCGTGTCGGAACGCATCCCTCTGCTGATAGGCGCCGGCACTATCGCCTTTCAACAGGGCGATTATCCAGCGACGGTGAGCCATAGTGAACAGGCGCTGTCGTTGGCGCACGTGCACGGCTGGACTCAAGGCGTCGATGCCGCTCTCGTCAATCTGGGCGTAGCCGCCCATCTCGGAGGGGATTCCCAGACAGATTTCGCGCGCGCGGAAGCGCCTTTGACCGAGGCATTGACTCTACAGCGGGAGCGGGATGACCAGGCTGCTCTTCCCTGGACACTCTTTCACCTCGGGCTCGTCGCCATCAGCCTGCGGGCGTACGAGCGCGCCGTTCCGCTGCTTGAGGAGGCTGTCACCCGTGCGCGAAGAAACAACAACCAAGCGCACGCGGCTGTAGCGGAGATGGCGCTCGGGCAAATCGCGCTGCATCAAGGTGAGCCCGATCGGGCCGCGCCGTACTGGATCCATGGCCTCAGATGCGTATACGAGATTGGCTTCCGCCATCCCATCGCATTCGGCCTGGAGTTAGCGACCGTCGCGGCCGTGCGGCGCGGCACGATGGAGCGGGCTGCCCGCCTTTGGGGCGCCAGGGCGGCCCTCCACGAGCGCATCGACGCCGTGCTCTCGCCATCCGAACGGGCCCAGTATTGTCCCTACGTCGAACGCGCGCGCGCCCGCCTTGGCGACAGGGCATGGGAGGAGGCATTCGCGGAAGGCCAGGAGATGACGCTGGATCAGGCCGTGGAGTACGCGCTGACCGATGGGGACGTGTAGCCAATAACGCTCGAGTTTCATCCGGTCGCGACGTAGCGCTGCCTCGTCGGTCTCCCTCAGGTCACGGTCGCCACTACGCCCGCCGGCAACCCGTTGCGCCACGGCCTTGCCACCCTATGTATCCCGTGTGTGCCGCGAAGCGTGTCACTACTGTGGCAACAGTGTATGTGGCGGTAGCGCGCCGTAACCGACAGACTAGGAGCAGGGCCAAGACGCGAGCACGACTGTCGCGACGAACGAGGATTCAAGCCTGCGCGGGCCGTTCGTCACCATCAACCGGCGCCGTCTTCGTACCGCATCGGGATCTACGGTTCATTACCAGCACCATTTAGAAGGAGAGCACGTCGATGCACACGTCTACCACCCGACACTCCATACGGATCCCCCACATCTCTATACAGCTATCTCTCGTCCTGGCCGGTGCATTGCTTGCGCCCGCTATCAGCCTGGTTATGTCCGGCGTCCAAGCCCGCGGCTCGTCCCTCGCCACACCTACCGTCCACATCAATACCGCTCACGGCACGGAGCAGGTGCCGGCCCTCCTCACCGCGGGGCTGATTCGCTTCCAGCTCAAGGATGGCGCCCAGCCCGGCAGCCTGACGCTGGCCCGGCTGAATCCAGGGATCACGCAGGCAAAGTTCGAGGCAGCCCTCAAGAAGGATCCAAACGCCGCCTTTGGTCTAGCCACCCTCGTGGGGGGCGCGGAAAGCAATACGCAAGCTAGCGCGGCAGTGACCATCAAGCTTACGGCGGGTACCTATCTCTCGGCCATCCAGGGCAACGCGCCTCAGCCCAGCCTTTTGTTCTTCACCGTGCATCCAGGTCACGGCGCCACCACCCCGCCGAAGGCAACGGTGACGGTCCGTGAGGTGGACACGGCTCACCATATGGGGTACGAGATTCCCAGCGTGATTCCGGCCGGTCGGGACATCCTCCAGGTCGTCAACAGCGGCGATTCGACCCACGAATTCCAAGTGATGCGCCTGCATGCCGGTAAAACCAGGGTCGATGTGGCGGCATTCCTCGCCTCCGGCATGAAGGGTGCGGCGCCGGCCGACCAAGTGGGTGGTCTGCCGCCCCAGGCCAAAGGCGGCACCAACTGGCTGGAGACCACCCTCACGCCTGGTGACTACATCGCCGCCTGCTCGATGCAGGATACCCCAACCAGCAAGCCTCACTTCATGCTCGGCATGATCAAGGAATTTACCGTCCGCTAGTTTAGCCGCGGAGTAATGTCCGGCCAGAGCGGCTGGAGAGAATGAAACTGGCGCGAGCACCGAGACGAGGTGCTCGCGCCAGTTTCACGCTGAAGCAGCATACTGAAGCAGCATAATAAACGACTATTTCCGATCGACTCGCGCCGGACCGTGATCGTGTTGGTGGGTGGCGCTAAGGCGGATCGCTGGACCGAGTGGTATGCCGAGCGTGTGCCGCGAACTGACGCGCCTTCGTACCGGATGGGGCCCGTCAGACAGCGGCAAACACGCGCGGTGTCGGCAAGGGGCGGCCATCCTCAAGCGCGAACCGGATATAGTTTTCCATGGTCACACCCCAATTGTCTTCATGTTGGCCAGAATGTCCCCATATACCTCGGGGCCGATGACCGTCTGGCGGATGATTCCCTGGCTGTCGATGTAATAGGCGGTAGGGGTGCCCTGGCCCTGGTAGAGGCCGTCGAACACGGCCCGCGAGGTGTCGATCAAGACAACGCCGGGGAGATGGTGCTGACGCACGTACGGTCGGGCGTAGCTGGCGGGCTCGCCCCAGGCATCCTCGGCCAGGATGACCGGCGCCCTGCTCCCGAGATGCTGGACCGCGCGGAGGTAATCCGCCTGCTCGGCCTGGCAGCTTGTGCAGTCCACGGCCCAGAAGTGCAGGAGTACCGGGCGGCCCAGGTACTGGCGCAGGCTCACTTGCCGGCCATGCAGGTCGGCCAGGGTGAAGTTCGGCGCCCGATCCCCTATGTGCAAGCCCACCGGCGCCTGGGCCGCGGAGCCTGGTTGACGGGTGACCAGGAACAAGGAGCCCAGGACGGCCAGGAGCACCGCGATGCCGAGACCCCAGACCAAGGGCTTCCGTCTTGAGGTCGGCGCCGGCGCCTGCGCAGCGCCCTCGGACTGCTTGGAATTGGCCATGATGGTTTATCCCTTCCCCTGTCGCGGAGCTGACAACCGATCTCTAAGGGCGTGCCTCACATTCATGATCAAGGGTGCTCATTAGGGGCGCGGGTCTCCAGGCCCGCCGTAGCCCAGCCGCCAGCGACCACCGTGCTACCCAGATGACGATCCGTGGCCGAACGAAGCGGGCCTGGAGACCCGCGCCCCTGTCTGGTAGCCGCCAAGCCAGCCAACCTTGCCTCCACAAACAGAACGTACAATCGATCACTAACTCACGCTTGACGAGTTATGGTAAAGTCTGCTACATTCCTCGTCACTCTGGACATGATCTTCATGAGGGAGTGTACCATCATCGTGTCTACCACCCCTCCGCGTGTACGTATCGCCCCCAGTCCGACCGGCGACCCGCATATCGGCACCGCCTACATGGCTCTCTTTGATTATGCCTTCGCGCGTCAAAATGGGGGAGCCTTTGTCTTCAGGGTCGAGGATACCGATCAGGCCCGGTATAGCGCCCCGTCGGAGCAGCGGATCTACGAGGCGCTGCACTGGCTGGGTCTGAACTGGGACGAAGGGCCGGATATCGGGGGGCCTCATGCTCCCTATCGGCAATCCGAACGGCTGGAACTGTACGGGAGATACGCGGGGGATTTGGTGGCCGCCGGTCACGCTTACTACTGCTTTTGCACTCGCGAGCGGTTGGATGCGATGCGGAAGGCCCAGGAGGCAGCCAAGCAGCCGCCCAAGTACGATCGGCACTGCCTTGGTCTCGATCCGGGTGAAGTCCAGGCGCGCCTGGCCGCCGGCGAGGCCGGCGTGGTGCGTTTACGCATGCCCGACCAGGGCGAAACCGTCTTTCAGGATCTGGTCCGCGGCCCGGTTTCCTTCCGTAACGATCTGCAAGACGACGCGGTGATCCTAAAGTCCGATCGGTTTCCCACCTATCATCTGGCCGTGGTGGTCGACGACCATCTGATGGAGATCACGCACGTGGTGCGGGGGGAGGAGTGGATCTCCAGCACCCCCAAGCATGTAGTGCTCTACCATGCCTTCGATTGGCCACTTCCCGCCTTTATCCACATGCCGCTGCTCCGCAACGCGGACAAGAGTAAGATAAGCAAACGGAAGAACCATACCTCGGTGGATTGGTACCGTGAGCAGGGCTACCTCCCGGCGGCGCTGCTCAACTATTTGGCGCTGCAAGGCTGGTCGATGCCGGACGCGCGGGAAACTTTTTCTCTGGATCAGTTTATCGCTTCCTTCACCTGGGACCGTATCGTTACCGGGGGGCCGATCTTCGACCTTCGACGCCTCGATGACCTGAACGGGCAATATAT
>JANWHO010000022.1 GCA_025450375.1 Chloroflexota bacterium | reverse complement strand
GTATATAGTTCTACTTGACCTAGTCCAAATAGGACTACATACTGGCTCCATGAACGAGTCGACTCCGCGTCCGACCCTCCGGTCGATCATCCGTGCCCAGATCGCTGGTTCGGTCAGGAGAGATTCGCGTCCACGCGCGGGCCCAGCGTGTCGATCATCCGGTGCAACTGTTGATGGACCCCCGCGCCCATCACCTCATCCTCGAAGCGGTCGAAGGAGGACAGGGCCGCGGCCAATACGCCCGGTGACCCAATCTCGTCCACATGCGCCAGGAGTTGCTCGTTCTCATACTCAATATGCCGGCGTAGATACGGCGTGTAGGCGCGCGCCGCCGCGACCAGCGGGCCGGCGGCATCCATGCCACGCACGGCATAGCCGGCCACCGCCGCCGCAAAAGCGTCGGCCAGTTCCACACCCTGCCCGTGCTCTTTCTCCAACCGTGCGATCACCGAGTCCGTGGCCGTGGACTTGTGCCGCAGCAGAGGGAACAAGATCTGTTCCTCCTTGCCATGATGGCATTGGCCCACGAAGAGGGTGAAGAATTTGAGCATATCGCGGAAGATCCCAGGATCGATCGGCCGACCCAGGGCCACGGCGTCGGTAACCTGATCAAGATAGCCAAGCACCATGCCAATCGCCGTATGTTCGTCGCGTAGGACGGCGCTCACGGATAGGGTTTCAGCGCTCATTGATCTACTCCTTTCGCCGTTGACGGGATGTTATCCCCACAATTCGCTACGAGCCGCATCACTCATCAAGCTGGGATCCCACCGAGGGAACCAGACCACGTTGATGTGCGCTTCCCTCACGCCCGGCAGCAGCCCCACCGCCGTTCGCGCGCCGTCGGTGATCGCCTCGTGCATGGGACAGCCCGGCGTGGTCATGGTCATCGTAACCTCGACCACGCTATCCTTGACCGCCACGCCGTAGACCAGCCCCAGATCCACGACGTTGACCCCCAACTCGGGATCATATACTTCGTAGAGGGCAGCATAGACCTGCTCCTCGGTCACTGTCGCGAGAGAGGGCTCGCTCATGGCCCTACTCCGCCGCTCGCCGGAAACGCACATGCCATTCGTCCGGCCCGATCTGGGTGGCGGCATGCGCGAACCCTTGCCGCCCGAGCACGGTGTAGAGCGGAGTTGGCTCGAAGGTGTTGATCACGAGCAGTTCCTCGTCCGCGCCCAAGCCCTTGACCGCGGCCATGATCCGATCGAAAGGTTCCTTGTGCCGGCGCTGATCCTCGCGGACGTCCACCGTCACGGTGGCGCGGGCCGGGGTGGACACGGGATCGGACGACATTGCCGTCCGCTTGGGAGCCGCCGCGCCCCCGCGCCCGATGGTGATATGGAAGCTGCCATCGGGATGCGGGGTGGTCTGGTACCCGTAGCCCCGTTCCGCCAGCTCGGGGTAGAGGAACAGCGGCTCCCGTTCGTTAATGGCCAGCAAGGTCGCGCTGTCCGGCAGGCCGGCCAGGGCCTCCAGGATCCGCATCATCGGTTGCGGCGGCTCCAGGCCGCGATTGTCGAGCACTACCGCGGGCGAGGCGGGATCGGTGGAAGTGGTCATTGTATCTATCCTTCCATGGCGTGAATAGCTAGAGAACCCGGCGGGTGATCGCCACCACCCAGCGCTCCGGGCCCATTTCCTCCTCGTCCCAATCAAACTCCGCCGGATGCTCGGCCAGCAGTTGGTAGTGCAACGGTTTGGGGTCATGATCGTTGATCAGCCGTACCTGGCCTCCACGCTTCAGGCTCGCCAGTTCGCTGAAGATCCGCTCGTGCCGTTCCCGCGGGGCGAGGTCGCGCACATCAAGGTCCAACACGGATTGTTTCATCATCTCATACACCTTTCCCTCGCGGGCGGAGCGCCGCCGCCAGGTTGAGTCCAAATAGCCAGGTAGCCAGGGCGACCGCGGACGCCGCGGGCCCGATCAGATTCCGCTCCCAGAGCACCGCCGCCAGCAAGCCAATCAGGCCCGCGTTGTAGAGCCAGAAGGCGGCCCTGGCCGCGCGGTCCTGGATCAGATCCCGCATCACTGGCACTTTTTGCCGCCCAACCAAGGGCGCGTAGCGGCGGTTCCAGACCAGGAACGGGACGATCTTGTACAGATAGCCCATGATCGTCTGGCCCACGAAGCCCAGCAGAAACAGCAGACCCAACGCCGCGGCGGTCCGCCCGTCGAGCCACCAGCCCACCCCGCCCAGGGCGGCGCGCATGGTCAGCCCGCCACACAGGAGGAGAAAGCCCAGTCCAGCCAGGGCATGCCACTGGGTCGGCTCCAATACTTTCTTGTGGCGGGACCGCAGGATGCGCGCGGTGTCCGCCGTGAATACCACGATGGCCAGCAGGATCAACGCCCCCGGCCCCAGGCAGGCCGCCAAGGGCCAGCCGGCCAGCAGCCCCGCCGCCAGCGTCACCAGACCGCCGTTCAGCAGGCCCCAACAAAGCCATGCCGGACGCTCATCGGCGACATGGGCCAGGGCGAACATGGGGCCCAGCTTGTAGGAGACACCCATCACCGTGCCAACTCCCCAACCGACGAATCCCAACAGCAAATGCGCCGGCAGCATCCGGAGCAGCCGATCGCCGAGGAACCCAGTTTGCCGGTCCACGGCCAGAGTGAGACCGCCCAGCACGACCAGGACCAGATAGACCAGGCCGGCCGCCACGAAGTAGGCGGAGACGGGCCGGCGCGGCGCCCGTGCGATGGTCCACAACATCACCGCCGCGAACAGCCCCGCGCCCAACACGACCAGCGAGCCGCCCACGGCCAGCGCCGGCCACCAGGCGCTCCAGAAGCCGGCCACCAGGATGGCCACGCCGGCCACCCACAGCGGATAATGGGCCCGGCTCAGCCAGGGACGCGGGGCCGGCACCACCAGGATCACCGGCAGCAACTGCCAGAGCGCCCCCATGATCGCCGTGGTCATCACGCCCAGGGTAGCCAGATGGATCAGGGCCAGCACATGGGGGGAGAGCGTGCCGTCCACGGCTTCAGGGGCCAGGGCAATCAGGCTGGTGCAGAACAACACCAGCGCGGCGATGGCGGTGTACAGATACCAGAGCGGTATGGAGGAGGCGCGCGCCCGGGCCGCCGCTCCTTGCGGAAGTACGGCCGCTGTCGCCGCGCGCGTGCCAAATCCTATCGCCATCGCCTCACGTCCCCGTCCCCTCGGCTAGCGCGCCAGCGCCACTTCCAGGGCTGCCATCACCAGATCGAGCTGTACGTTCGCGTCCCGGGTCAGATCGGTCAGGGTCCGCGGGTCGTCGGCCTCGGGCGTCAAGCCAAACCGTGCCAGCACCGCGCCTGACGCTGGATAGTGGCGGAGCAACTTCCCAACGGACAGCAAGGGGCTGAGGTGCGGCAACCGTTCCGGCAACCCAATCGAGCCCAGTGGCGGGCTGGCCTGAAGGCGGTGGATCCGCACCGTCCATTCATGCGGGCCGGTCTCTCGCGGATCCCACTCGAAGCATCCCGGTTGGTTCGCCTGGATTTGGTAGCGCAAAGGTTTGGGCTCGTGATCATTGATCAGCACCAACTCCTCTCCGGGAGCCAGTTGGTCCAGGAGGGCGAAGATGCGTGGGTGCCGTTGCGGTCCCGGCAGGGTACGCACGTCCAAGAGCAAGGCAGCGGCGGACATTCGGTTCTCTCCTCCTCGGGCTGGCGGGGCTTCGACGGGCGAATCCCCCAGCCGCCGGGGCGCGGGTAGGAACTCAATCCGTCTTGAGCATAGGCCCGATCCGGCCGCTTGGCTGTGACTTTGGTTACACGCCCGCGCCGGTGAAGAGGTTGAGGCTGAAGATGATGAGCGCCGCCAGTCCGGTGATCCCAGCCGCCGGCAGGGCGATGGCGCCTCCATCGGGAAACAGAGCGGGGAAGACCAGCGGCCCCACGCGGAGCAGCGCCGTCAGGTTGCCGAGCAGCAGGGTGGCCCAGAGCAGGGCGGCGGAGCGCGGCCGCCGATTGGCGAAGCTCGACAGCAGGTGCGCGCCCACTCCCAGGATTAGCATGGTCACGAAGCCCGCGCCCAGCAGATGGCGCTCCGCGTCAAGCGGGACCGGTGTGATCGCCAGGCCGAACGCCGCCGCGCCATTGGCCGCCAGCGCCACCGCGACAGCGGCCAGCCAGAGGTAGGCCGAGATGGCGTGAAGCTGGATGGGGTCGCGGAACGGGCGTACGGGCTGGCGCGGCAGCGGCCGGCGTGGGGCGAAGACACCGAGCGCATAGATGAACAGGGCGATCGCCGCCGCCATGATCAGTTCGCCCAGCCCCGCCAGGCGCTCGACGCCGGCCAGGTCTCCGGCCACGCGCGCGATCAGGCCCGCCAGCAGGAGCGCCAGGCCGGCGCGCAACAGGGGCAGCCGGGGACGTGGGGTGCGGAAAAAGAGGGGGAAGGTGCGCTCGGACATGGCTACCGAGAGGGGGAGTAGGAACCCATGGAAGGCGATCAGGTTGATGAGCCGGTCAATCCGGTCGGGGGCCAGGGCGCCGGTAGCCTGCGCGGCGGCGATCAGGCCGACCAGGTTCAGGGCGGTGGCCAGCCAGTAGGCGGCAAAGGCGGTAAGGAAGAAGGGGAGTACGGGCCAGAGGCCGGCCCGCGCGCGGAGCGGTGGCCCGCGGCGCAGCAGGTCCGTGAAGAGCCAGAGGGCGAGGCTCACTCCCAGCAGTTCCAGCACGCCGGAGCCTATCAGACAGGCGCGTAACGCCACGGTCAGCGGCGCCGCCGCGCCGCCGGGCAGCGCAAGCAATGGCTGGCTCAGCGCGCGCGTCACCAGCCCGGCGACCAGGAGCGCGAGGACATACCGCGCGCGCTCTTGGCGCTCCAGGGTAGTTCCGCGCAGCCGGGGCAGGAAGTGGAGCCCCACGCCCAGAACCATCAGACCGGCCCAGCCGAACACCTGGACGTGCCCATGCGCCTGTGCCGCCGCGGGCCACCAGGGGCCAAGAGGAAGCCCGAGTTCCGAGGCGGCGAACAGCGCCGCGCCAAGGCTGAAGCCGGCCGTGCCCGCGAGCACGAGTGAGGCGCGGATATAGGGCGGCCAGATCGCCGCCGCGGCAGGCGGCCGCGTCTGGCCGGCATGCGTTCCCGCCACGCTATATCCTTTTCTCGAAGGCAGGCTCGCGGGCCTTTGCCGTAAGCATACTGCTCCTTCCGACCTCTTTGCTGTGATGAAAGTCACAGCAAAGAGGCCGAGTCCGCCGTACCCTGGGCCATGGAGGCGCGCGTGCGCTCCACCGGCGGGACACGGATGGGGCTCCGTGCCCCGCCGGTTCCAGGACTTGCCCCAAAGAAGGAAAACCGATGTTCATTCCACTGCCGGTTGTCATGCATACCGCCGAGGCGTTGCCGGTTGGGGAGATGCGCGCCCTCCGCGCGGGCGATCGCGAGGTGTTGCTGGCACGCCTGGACGATGGCTACCATGTCGTGGACGATACTTGCACCCATGAACGCTGCTCATTGGGCGACGGCTGGCTGGAGGATGGCGTGGTGGAGTGTCCCTGTCACGGGGCCACCTTCGATATCCGCACCGGCGCCGCGCTGACCCTGCCGGCGACCAAGCCCCTCCGTGTCTATCCAGTGCGGACGACCCCGGATGGGGCTCTGGAGATCGAAGTGCCGGCCTGAACAACCAAGCAAAGGAGCCAACCAACGTGACCTATGTGATCACCGAACCGTGCATCAACGTGAAGGACGCATCCTGCGTAGCGGTCTGCCCCGTGGACTGTATCTACTCGAACGACGAGGCTGATATGTATTACATCAATCCCGATGAATGCATCGACTGCGGCGCCTGCGAGCCCGAGTGCCCGGTGACCGCCATCTTCGCGGAGGATGAGGTGCCGCCGCAATGGGAGCGATTCAAGCAGATCAACGACGAGTACTTTAGCAAGGGCGCGCCCTAGGCGCCTCATGCGCCCACGTAGTTGGGGTTCAGGCGAATCCATACCGTGTAGCGCGGGCTGGAGCACGGCGACCCCGCCCGAAGCGTACCGGTGCTCCACTTGTCCCAGATTCTGGGTCTGGCCCGCGGAGCGGCCCCAGCGCGCCTGGAGTTGGAGCGTCTCGCGGTCCCATCACGCCGGGTGTTCGCTCCGTTCGTCCTCTGATCCAGGCCGATGCCGGACCAGCTGGATCGTGCATCCTTTAACTGTTCGGATCGCCGAGCCGTTCCAGCATGGCACGTACCACGTCCCCGTGGACCTCGACCCCGTGGTCCCGATGGCGCGTGATCGCGCCGTGCTGCTCCAATTCCCGCAGGGCGCGGCTGATCACCTCACGAGCCGTGCCCACGCGCGCGGCCAGTTCGTGCTGCGGCACGATCACGTTGCCGTCCGACCGCGCCGCCTCCTCCAGAAGCAGCTTGGCAAGTCGGTGTAGGATAGTGCGGAACGAGAGATCCTCGACCAACGTGGTCAGGTGGCGCAACCGGGCCGCGAGCACCCGGACAATGTTTGCCGCGACCGATGGATTGGTTGCCAGGAGGTGATGCACCCGCGCCGCCGGCAGTACGCATACGCCGGCGCCAGGCTCGACGGCCTGCGCCCCCGCGGGATTGAGGCCGCCGTCAAAGACTGGTACGTCATTGAAGGTCTCACCTGGACCAATGACGATCAATACCTGCTCCTTACCCAGGGGAGACGTCTTGAAGACGCGAACGCTGCCGTGGCGTACCACGTAGAGTGCGTCGGCCGGCGCTCCTTCCAGGAACAGGACTTCCCCGCCGGCCAGTTCCCGTTCATGACACCAGGCGCCAATGTGCGCCAACTCATCCCGCGATAGGCCGCGAAAATAGGGGATGGTGCCGAGGAAGCGCAACTCACCCTCCGAGCTCATGGCGACTCCTTCGCTGCACGCGCCGCGACAGCTACGCCGCGGCAAGAAGCTGCGTGAGGTCGTCCCATGCACATCCGCCGGCCCGATCGGCCGCGCGGACTTGACGAACCGCGTCCCGCGCACCGCTGACCCTGCATGCCGCTCTCCCTCTGTCCCCTCATCAGGCCATAGCATACCCTATCTGTTCAATCATGGAACCGTGTGGCGCCTCGGCGCCATAGTAGGTAGGCAAGCGACCCCGAAGCTCCTACCGCCGCGCATACGGCGCCCAGAAAGGCGACCGCGTTCAAGTTGGTGAAACTGGCAATCTCCGCGCCGCCGGCATACCCGCCAAAGAGCCCCGCCAGAGCTACCGCCAGGCGATCAACAAGGGCTCGGCCTGGACTCACGGCGCCGATCAGAGCGCCCGCGATTAAACCCCCTGCCATCCAGGAGAGCACATCAAGGGCGCCCATAATCGACTCCTCTCTCGTCTGTTTCGTAGGCCGTCACGTAGCATCGTCCTGGGCCTCACGCTGTTAACTCTTTCCCGGTTGCCCTGACCGTCTTGGGCAACCGGGAAAGAGCCGCTTCCACCAGGCGCTCTACCCAACCGGCAGTTCACCCACGGCCACACTGACCGTACGTTCCCCAGTCGCGCCGACAATAGTCATCGACTTCTGCTGGTTTGGCTTAATCCGCGCCAGCACCTCGCCCAGAGCGGCCGTATCGGTCACCGGCTGACCATCGAGCCGCACCATGACCTCGCCCGTGCGTATGCCCGCGCGCGCCAGGGGTCCGTCCGCCGCGAGACCGGTAATCAACACCCCCTTGTCCGTCGCCAAGCCATATTGGCCGGCCATCGCGGGCGTGACGTCGCTCATCCCGGAGAGCCCGAGATACGGCCGATCGCTATGCACTACCTTGCCGGAGGCGATAATCTGCTGGGTAATATAAGAGACGCGGTTACTCGGGATGGCGAAGCCTATCCCCTGGGCAGGCGTGCCCAGTCGAGGATCGGCGGCCGCCAGGGTTGGAATACCTACCAGGTGACCGTTCAAGTCCACCAGGGCGCCCCCGGAATTACCGGGATTGATCGGCGCGGAGGTCTGGATCATGTCGGGTATGAAGGCAGCCGGTCCATTCTCGACCACCGTGCGTTTCGGGGTGCTCACGATGCCGAGGGTCACGCTCTGGGCATAGCCAAGGGGATTGCCCATGGCCATCACCAGAGTCCCAGCCCGCAAGGCATTCGAGTCCGCGAAGGGCAGCGCCTTCAGGTTCGGGGCCGAAATTTTCAGCACCGCCAGATCATCGGGCGCATCGGTCCCAGCGATCCGTGCCTGGTACGCCTGCCCATTGGCGAGCGTGACCGTGTACGCGGCGTCAGGCTGCCGTACGGCGTTACCACTGAAGACCACATGGTAGTTGGTCACGATATAGCCGCGGGAATCAATGATGACCCCCGAGCCGAGGCCGTGCGCGCTCTCCACCTTGACCACCGAGGGACCGGCGGCCGCGGCCGCGCCCGTTGTCGCCGTGTTGAGGGCGGCGCTGGCGGCCGGGCTCCCCGAGACGACCGCCACCTGTGCCGAGGGCGGGGCGCCATGGAAGACAATGGCCGCGCCGCTGATCACCACCGAGAGAATCAACCCTACCGCCAAGGCCAAACTGACTAACCGATTCATCACGTTCTCCTTCTCTTTTTCATTCACGTGGCGCCGCCGGCCCACCATTCGTACATTGGGGCACATGCCACTGAGACCAGCATGGCGCCTGTCAATGAGACGGTAATGAGAGGGGAGAGGGAGGAGGCATGATTGGGGTCATTCCGCCTCCAGGGCTTCTCATGGCCCTCTCATTTCGGCCCTCTAATCTAGCCCTAACGGTATGAAGAAAGGGGTACAAGGCCATGGCAAGCACGGGTATGCGACTGGGGCGGTTCCTCGGCATCGAGCTGCGGATCGCACCGTCCTGGTTCATCGCATTCTTTTTGATTAGCTGGCTATTGGCGGCCAATCAGCTGCCGCACAGCTACCCGCACTGGACGCCGGTCGCCTACTGGTGGACCGCGCTCACCGCCAGCGCCCTCTTGTTCGCCTCGGTGGTTGCCCATGAATTTGGCCATGCCTTCGTGGCGAAGCGGCTGGGGCTTCCCGTACGCGACGTCACCCTGTTTATTTTCGGCGGGGTCGCGCGGCTGGTCCGGGAGCCGCGTCGGGCCCGCGAGGAACTGCTCATCGCCCTGGCCGGGCCGGCGGTCAGCCTCCTGCTGGCCCTGGGATTCGCCGGCATCTGGCGCGCGGGCAGCGGCATGCCCGAGCCATACGTGGCCCTGTTCGGCTGGCTGGCGGCGGCCAACGCGATTCTCGGCGCGTTCAATCTGCTCCCCGCCTTCCCCATGGACGGCGGCCGGGTGGTTCGCGCCCTGGTGTGGGGAGTGACCGGCAATCTGGGCCGCGCCACTCGGACAGCGGCCGGCCTGGGGCGGCTGTTCGCCTATCTGTTCATCGCCTGGGGTCTCCTGCAAATTTTCGGCGGTAATCTGGTCGGCGGTATCTGGATGGGGCTGATCGGCATGTATTTGAACACGAGCGCCGCGCAGGCCCAACGCTTTGCCGCCCTGACCGATGTACCGGACGAGCTGACGGTCCGCGATCTGATGTCGCGGGCGCTCACCGTACACCCCTGGACCACCCTTGACGTTGTGGTGGAGCAGGCGCTCGTCCCCAACGGCCCACGGTGCGTGGCGGTGGTCGAGGGACGGGAATGGCGTGGGCTGTTGAGCCTCGCGGCCATTCGCTTGATTCCCCGCCATACCTGGCCCACCATGCGGGCCATGCACGTGATGCAGGATCCCGCGAAGGCGCTCACCGTCGCGCCGGGCGATCGGTTGGCGCCGGTCGTGGAACGCATGGTCAATGAGGGTATCTCGTGCGGCGCGGTGGTCGAGGCAGGTGATCTGGTGGGGATGCTCGACTTGAGCGCCATCCAGGCCGCGCTTCAGACGCGGGCCGAGCCGGACGCCGATCGCGGGGTCAAGATCGCCTGATTCGGCGTCTCATCGTACTCTCATTTTCCCTTTCTAGGGTGAGAGATAGCCCGCGGGTGGCGGGAGCACGATCCGTACTGGGAGGTAAATCATGGTCCAGGGATATGCAAGCGTTCCGCGGGTTTCGCGGGCGCTGATGGTGACCGCCCTGCTTGGGGGCAGTCTCGCGGCGCTCGGCAGCCCCGTGAGCGCCAAGGAAACGAAGCCGTCCGTCACCGTGGTGGCACGCGGCCTCGATAATCCGCGCGGGCTGACCTTTGGTCCGAACGGTGATTTGTACATCGCGGAAGCTGGGCACGGCGGCGCCGCGCCGTGCATCAAAGATCCAGAGGGCGGCGGCAAGACATGCTACGGAGCATCCGGCGCCATTACGCGCGTCTCGCACGGCAAGCAGACCCGCATCGCCATGGGCCTGCCCTCCCTGGCCGACCCCAATAGCAAGGGCCCATCCAGCGCCACTGGGGTGCATGATGTCGCCGTGACGAAGGATGGCAAGGTGTTCGCCGTGATCGGACTGGGCGCGAATCCGAATGATCGAGGCAAGCTCGGCGCGCCCGGCGCCGGTTTCGGACAACTCGTTCAGCTTGACACGGACGGGAACGGGGGCTGGCACAAGATCGCCGATCTCTCCGCCCATGAAGCCAAGCACAATCCGGCGGGCGGGCCAGTCGATTCCAATCCCTATTCGGTGTTGGTGGTCTCTGACGGGCTGGTCGTGGCTGACGCGGGCGGCAACAGCCTGCTGAAGGTGACGAATGATGGGAAGATTTCGACCCTTGCCGTTTTCGCCAATCGCCAGGTAACCGCTCCGAAGGCGCTGAAGATGCCGGCTGGGGCCCAGATGCCGATGGAGCCGGTGCCGACCACTATCACCCGCGGTCCTGACGGCGCGTTCTACGTGGGGCAGTTGACCGGCTTCCCCTTCCCACCGGGCGCTGCCCACATCTTCCGCGTCGTTCCCGGCAAGGCCCCCACGACTTTTGCCGAGGGCTTTACCAACATCATCAGCGTGACCTTCGACCAGAAGGGGAACCTGTACGTGCTGGAAATCGTCAAGGACGGCTTGATGTACGCCGAGCAGGGCGGCAGCATGACCGGCAGACTGGTCAAGATCACCCCGGACGGTTTACGCACCACGGTGATGACCGATGGGCTGATCGCCCCTGGCGGGGTGACGGTAGGGCCTGATGGCGCCCTGTACGTCACGAACCACAGTGTCTTCACCGGTAAGGGCGAGGTGCTTCGCATCGCCATCTGAAACGAGCCGTCTGGATGAGGCGATGCCTCTCATCATCGTCTCATCCAGACGCCATAGTGTGAGGGTGTAGCCCGGACAGGGCACGAATCGCTAGTGAGGAGGACAATCGTGAAAGCAATGGACACCGTACTCGCACCGCGCACAGTTGGGAACGATTACCAGGACTTTATCGCGCGGTATGAAAAAGGGG
Organism: Chloroflexota bacterium; assembly: GCA_025450375.1. Next base: position 4,066 of record JANWHO010000022.1, on the reverse strand, counting down.
CGCCCTGGGACGGGTATACCGACCAGGAAGTGGTGGGCCGCTATCAGGCCATGGCCCCGCAACTCACCGCCGAGGAATTCGAGTGGGCGGCAGCCTGGTCGCTGGGCCGATTTTCGCCACAGAACCGGATTCTGTTTGGGCAATACGTTCATCAGCAGGCCGAGGATCACCGGATGCGCATTCCGGAGTTGGAAGGCGAAGGCGCGGTAGCGGTCCTCCGCGACCCCGAAATGTTGGCCGAGGTACTGGCGGGACTCCAGCAGCGTCAGCCGGGTGTTCTGGATCAGCTGCTCGGTCGGGGGGCCGGTATCCTGGATAGCCTGCTCGTGAAGGCGGTTCTGGCGGGGATCGTGGCGGCGGGCGCGAGGAACTTCCTCAATGACCACCCGTAGGCCGGATCGTCGATGATTGCCGCGGGGATGGAGTTTTTGAGCCTTGACGCCATCCCCGCGGCAAACACCGGCGAATTCACATGGCCAGTGATGACGTCCGCCAAAAGGATTGCTGGTGCCTCGTAATGGACATCGCGGGGGCGCTATGATGGGTGAAGTGGAAGGCGAGAGCCCAGCAACTGTGTCCTTTCCCAGAACCGCTCGCTGGACGTGGCAGCTCGTTCGCTGGCTCCAAGGACATATCTATGCTCCTCAACGACTCCCCACGCGCTGGCGCCGGCCGTTGGTTGGCTGTCTTGGCGGCGCCCTTTTGGCGGCCGGCGCCCTGGTTCCGGAATATTTCCTCGGCGAGACCTTTCCCCACTTCGACTTTCTCTCATCATTCAGCTATGTGGTCATTGTCGGAGTAGCACTTCTCTGGGGTATCGTGGCCGCTCTGTGCGCCTCCCTGGTCTCGGCCCTTGCAATCAACTACTTTATTCTCTCGCCCCACCTAGCCTGGAACTTCACCGGAGTACCCGACCTGGTCGGTTTCATTATCTCCTTTGCTACCTTCGCGACCCTCAGCACGATCGCTAGTCTGGCTGAGGGCAGGCGCCAGCAATTAGTGACTCGGCAGACCCGTTTGGAGGCCCTGCAGGCGGTCACCGCGGCCCTGGCGGGGGTGAGCACACCGGCGGAGGTTGCCGCGGTGGCGATCCGCGACGGACCCAAGGCGCTCGGGGCTGGAATGACGATCGTCCACCTCCTCTCCGCCGATGGTAGCTGGCTCGAACGGGTTGACCTCGAAGGAGACCCATCAGGTGATGCCCGTCTCGCCCTCGGCCTCAACCATCCGGCCTGCGAGGCCGCCCGCCGTGGTGCCTCGGTATGGATCGAGACGCCCACCAGCTTTTTTACCTCCAATACAACCTTGAAGATGAGAGTGCGGGCTCGCGTCGAGGCGCGAGCCTGCTTGCCGTTGCGGGCCGAAGGCCGGACAATCGGAGTACTGGAGGTCGTTTTCCCGCAGCCGCGGATCTTCACGGTGGATGAGCGGAACTTTTTGCGAACGATGGCTGGGCTTACCGGGCAGGCCATGGCCCGCGCGCGCCAATATTTGCTGGCGCGGGAACACGCAACGGCGTCGGAGGAGTTGGCTGGCCTGCGGAGCGATCTGGTCGCGGCGGTCAGCCACGAGTTACGCACCCCCCTTACCGCGATCCTCGGTCTGGCCGAGCTGCTGGATGAACGCTGGGAGCACATAAGCGAGCCCCGGAAGCGGGAACGAATCGCCCAGATCGCCCAGGCGGCAAACCGCCAATCCCGGCTGGTGGAGGATCTGCTGCTCATGAGTCGGATGGAAGGTGAGACGATGACCCTGGATCGGGGGCCGGTCCCGCTCCGCGCCTTGATTGAGCGAGCGGCGGCGGAGGTTCGGGTGAGCTACCCCGGCCAGCGGATTCTCCTGGAGGGGCGAGCGGACTCTCAGGTGGTGGCCGAGCCTGATCGAGCCGTGCAAATTCTGGGCAATCTGATCGATAACGCGGCGAAGTACTCGCCGGAGGGCAGCCCGGTCGCCGTGAACTGGAGTACGGACGGGTCAACGGTCACGGTTCGCGTGCGCGACCAGGGCCCGGGCATCGCGGAGCAGCATCGCGGTATTCTTTTCACCCGCTTTGGCCGCGTCCCTGGCAGTCGTATCCGCGCCGGCCATGTCGGCACGGGTTTGGGACTGCATCTCAGCCGGCGCTTAGCCGAGGCCATGGGCGGGGATCTCGATCTGGAGATGACTAGCGTGGAAGGCAGCACCTTCCGGCTCCGCCTTCCGGCTCCTCCCACCTCCCTTAACTGATCGTCATGCGGGCGGCTCCAATACAGTCGATGGCCGGCGCCTTCATGCGCAACCGCGGGTTATTCGGCGTGACAAAAGTCACGGCGGCATGGCTCGGCATCATGCTATGCTCTTCGATAGTCTCACCATCCGTGATGAGGCGGTCTCTCCCGGAACGTGACGTGTGCCCGGAGATCAGGCCAGATCACGGGAATCGGTACAAGGAGGGGAGATGTGCAACAGATCCCGCGGCACGAGACGCCGCCGCGAAACTTCGTCACCACCTGTCTAGCAGCGCTGGCATAGCCGCTGGTGGAGAGCTACTGGCCTGACCGCCGGCCAGGCATTGCGGACGAGCCAGGAGAAGAAAGGAGAGCGCGCGATGGAGAATATCGAGTTACCTGAGCTGTGGGAGTGGGCCGAGTACTATTGACCATGGTGCTATATTGCGGCCGTGCGCCTGCATACGATTGCGCCTGAGTACCAGGATCGGGTGAAGCCGCGGATCCGCCCATTCCCCCTGGAGGTTCTGGGCGGCGAACCGGCGCCGCGCGACATTCTGGAGCAAGAGTGGTGGCTGGCCGCCATCCAGGAGCCGACGGCCGCCTTTGTGCCGTATACCGCTTCCACCTGGCCCAGCACGACGCTACCGGCCTTTGATGCCGTCTGGTGCGCCGCCCGCCAAGGTGAGGCGGCCGCCTTTGACTATGACCTGCGGGTGCGCCGCGCCTTCTTTGGCGAGAGCCGCGACATCGGCACGCGCGACGTGCTGCTGGCGATCGCCAGGGAAGCCGGCCTGGACCTGCCGAGTTTTACCCGCGACTTTGACAGTGGAGTCGCCCGGGAACCCGTCCTGGAGGAGGGGCGCCTGGGACGAGAACGCTACGGGGTGCGCGGCACGCCGACCTTGATGCTGGCCGACGGGACGAAGCTGCGCCACCCGATCGCCGCGCCAAGGATGCGGCAGCGCAAGGTCGTGGGAGTCACGGCCCTGCCATGTCATGGCGCGGGCTGTCTGGACGCCACGCGCGACCTGTTCGAGCAGGCGCTGCGGCAAGGGCAGTGACGACATGCTACCGTGCGGGAACGGTCGGCGAGGTCGAGGTGAAGCGAAAAGTCTCGGCGGCCATCTGTCGTGCCGATTCCAATTGGCGGGGACGAAGGCTGGGACAGCACCGTGGCGCTTGAAGGATTTCTCTTCTCTGATCTCGACCCGCCTGGACGAAACTAGCCTCCCAAGCAGAGGGTAAGATGATCACCATGAAGCGCATCTACGATCCCGCGGAAGCGGAGGACGGTTATCGTGTGTTGGTGGAGCGGCTCTGGCCGCGTGGCCTCCGCAAGGACGCGGCGCGGATCGACGCCTGGGAGAAAGGGATTGCTCCCTCCACCGAGTTACGGCGCTGGTATGGCCACGATCCCGCGAAATGGGCGGAGTTTCAAGGTCGCTACGAACGCGAGCTGGCCACGCCCGAGGCGCGGGCGATTCTGGCTGACCTGGTGGCGCGCGCCCACCACGGCCGGGTCACGCTGTTGTATGCCTCCCATGCCGGGGAGATCAGCAATGCCGCGGTGCTGCAACGCTTGCTGACGCAGCGGTCGGCACGGGTGCCAACAGTCTGATCACGGCGCGCTGGTGCTCCTTGGTGCTGATCGGGTCCCGGCACGGGCGCTTGGCGCCAGACCAGCGCGTGCGTGGCAGGGCTCGGCTAGCGACGCGGGTCGATCCGAAGCCGGTCATCGACGGCTTGCACGCCCAGCGCGTGCCCGGCGGCGCCCACGACGGCACGTCGCTGCAGCCAGGAATGGACGGTCCCGGTAAGGATCACCGTGCCGTCGTTGATCGCGATCCCGATCCTCC
>JANWHO010000021.1 GCA_025450375.1 Chloroflexota bacterium | reverse complement strand
GCGGCCATAGAGTGCCTCGGCGTCACGGTATTTCCCGTCGCTTTCCAACAGAAAGGCGGCGGCGAGGGTGGTGATGTGGTCATACTGATTGATCCGCATCGACTGTTCGTATCGGGCTGATTCCCGCGCGAAGTCCTCGTTCGCTTCCTGGAGCATCCGCTGGATTCCGGCCATGTCATAGATTTCCACCTGGGTATTCGACACCGCCTGCCGGCGTCCGTCGCGGATTAAGAAGGTGGCCTTGTCTACCCAGTAATTGACATAGAGATGTTGTCCCGTATCGCAAATCGTCACGCTGACCGCCCGGCGCCGATCCAGTTTGATGCCCACGGCCCGCAACACCACTTCATAGCCCATCGGCAGCAATGGGTGCTTCCGGTCCACGTTATCGCCGCCGCGGAACAGGACACCGTTTCGGTCGCCGGTCGTCCCGGCCACCACCCCGGTCAACTCAAGGAGATCGGCGTTATGGACATCAATCGAAATCGGCTTCCGCCATTGTCCCTTGGGGAAAAAATGGAGCAGGAATCCCGTGTCTACCTGAGCCAGGGTAATCGAGCGGGCGTGTTGCTGGTTGCAATACTGGCCAAGCACCGCCAGCGTATGGGTATATGATGATGTCGATCCGCCAACCCGCGCCGCGTCGATCATGAAGTCGTCCCTTGTGTGCGGATGCCGGCATGGGCCGGCACAATGGAAACATCTGCAACGTTAGGGCCGAAGTCCGCATTCTGTCAAGCACCCGACCGGGCGGAAAATCGCCGATCGCGCGAGGCTCCTCCGGGCCATCCAGGCAGGCTAGCCTGAATTGCCCATTTCGCGCCAGATGTGTGGCGCGTACAATGGCGGCAATCGGTGCGAAGGTTGGGGCGCCATGGCGGAAAACATGAACGGCAGGGTATTCGCCGCACTCGTCTTCGGAGTGCGCGGGTATCTCTATGCGTTGGAACAGCGCGGCTCCGCCACTCTCCTGCCCTGGCTCCAGCGGTATCGCCCCGTGAGCGCGGCGCCCGATTTGCCCGAGTGGTGCCTGGGCTTGCTCAACGTGCGGGGTACGGTACAGATGGTGGTCGACCTGGGGTACCTCCTACAGGAGGGCCGTTCCGAGATCGCCGATGGCACGAGACTTATCTTTATTCAACACGGCGCGGCCCAACTGGGCCTGCTCGTAGACCAGGAGGTTGGCGTGAGGTATCTCAGGCCGGGAGAGCCCTCCGATCCGGCGGGAACCCGGCAGTTTTCCGGCGCCGCCGCCTGGCTGGAGAATCGGCCGGTCACCGTGCTCGACGGAGCGGCCATCATCCAGTACGTGGCCGAGGCGCTTGGGGCCCCGGCCCATCTCACCTGAACCGCTTCACCTGACGGAAGGGCAATGCAGTCATGACGCAGCACGACGCGACCCAGACCGGACGCTGGCGATCTGGCGAGGAGCCACCGCGCGGCCAGATGTATATGCCGCCCGCCGCGCGCTACCACCCGCGCGACTGGCCGATCCGGCTCAAACTGGGGCTGATGATGAGTGGGCTTGCCCTGATGCCCTTACTGCTCGCGGGCCTGCTGCTGCCGGCGCTCTTCAGCGGCGCCACGCCCCATTCGGGCCTTGTGGTGATTGCACTTCTCACCATCACCGCCGCGATCTATGCCAGCCATCAGCTTACCCAGCCGCTGGTTCGGCTGGCGCGGGCCATGGGCATGCTGCGGCGGGGCGATTTCGATCTCCGCCTGGACTTGACCCAGGGTGATGAGGTAGGGCAGATTGCCGCTACCGTGGATCTGCTGAGTGCTAGAATGCAGAGCCTGGTCACCAATCTGGATAATCAGCGGGCCGAGTTGGAGAACGGGATCATCCAGTTGTTCACTGAGTTGGCTGAAGCGGCCAGTGGTGATCTGACGATCCGCCCCACCCTGAGCGAGGGATCGCTGGGCGCCGTAGCCGACTCGGTGAATATTCTCCTCGAACGCTTCAATGCCACGGTGAAGGGAATCCAGGCCACGGCCAGCGCCGTCTCTAGCGGCACCTCGGCCATGGCGGTCACCGTGCTTCGGGTCTCCCAGGAATCTCAGCGGCAGGCCGCGCAGTTGACCACGGGAGCGGAGGCAATCGCCGAGATGGCTACCTCCGCCCAGGCGGTGAGTGAGCGCACCCGTGCCGCCACCGGCGTGGCCGCCGAGGCGGTCGTGGCGGTGGATAGCGGCAACCGGGCTGTCACCTATGCCCGCGAGGCGGCCAAGCGCACGTCGGATACGTCGAAGAAGGCGGTTCGCCAGGTGAAGAGCCTGGGCGAGAGCGCGCAGCTGATGGGGAACGCGTTGCTGCTGGTGCAGAGGAACACGGAGGAGTTACATCTGATCGCGGGGAATGCCTCGATCGAGGCCGCGCGCTATTCCGAGAGCAGTGGTGTATTCCGCACCGTGGCCGACTCCATCGAGCAGCTTGCCCAGCAGTCTCAGGTGGCGCTCCGCCAGATCCAGAGCGTGATCGAGAACACTCAGCGAGAGACATCGCGCGTGGTGGCGGCGATCGAGGATGTGACGGGCGAGGCCGCCACGGTGGCGCGGGCGGTGAATCTGGCCGGGGAAAACTTCGGCACCATCAACCATGTGGTGCAGCGCCTGGCCGACCTCAATGTTTTTATCGCCAGCGCCAGCGAGCAACAGGCCCGAATGGCCGCCAACGTGGCGGAGGAGATCGGCGCGCTCAATCAGGTGTCGGTGCAGACCTCCATGAATACCGCAGCCTCCGCCGAGGCTGCCGCCCACCTGCGCCGACTCACCGAGGAGTTGAACGACTCCGTGGCCACGCTCAAAGTCAGCTAGGGGATATATCTACATGCATCCCGATCGTTTCCGCGCTCCGGCGCCCATCCATCCCGAGGATCTGGCGATTCCGCGCGATCAGGCACTGCAACGCTTGATGGAGACCACCGATTACGTAAGTCAGCGGGCGCTGCAACTGGATGAACAGGTTCAGGAGGTGGAGCACATTGTCTTGCATCTGAGCGCCCTGGCCCGGCAGCTACGGGCCCTGGCCAGTAACACCAGCCTGGAGGCGACCAGGATGCGGATGAGCGCGCCGCTGGCTGAGATTGCCCGCCAGATGCGCCGTCTTTCCCAGCAAATTGGCGAGTCGAACGATCAGCTTGGCTTGACCCTGCGGTCGTATACGGTCTCCACGGGCGAATTGCGCCAGGCCGCGATCAGCATGCTGGGTGACGCGCGCGCCATTCAAGAGAGCAGTATGCCCGTGGAAGCGCCGAGGGAAATTCCTCCTCCCTTCCTGAGCCGCCCCACTCCTGTCCCCCGCTGGCAGGTCACGCCGCCCTATCATGGGCCGGAAGCGGTAGGCAAGGAGCCGCGAGAATGAGCGATCACCCCTCGGAAGCGGCGCCGCCTTCGGCCACCACTCGCCGTGGAACCCCCAGCGGACTCCTGAGCCGGGAGAAGGCCGCCGCCCAGGCCCCGTGGGAGCCTCCGCGGACCCTGGGCCAGGCGACGAACCTCAAGCGGGTGCGGCTCTCCGTCCCGGATCCCCCGCCCCCAGCCCCGCCGCCTTTCCTCTCCTCACCCGCCCCGACCACGGTCGAGACGCTTCCCGAACCGGCCGATGCGTTTCCTCCCTGGCCGAATGACGAGGAGATGTTGGCTGCCTGGGCGCTCCCGGAAACCGACCCGCCAACCTCGGAGTCTCCGCGAGATCGGACGTGGGCCACGGAATCGGGGAGCCCCCTGATCCATCAGACGGAAGTATTGGAGCCGGTGGTCCCGCCGTGCTCGGGCGATTTTCGGTCGGCGCCCATTGACTCGGTGTCGGTTCCCGGTCCTGCCCATCCACCCCTGTACTCGGGCTTTTTGCCGGCCATCGCACCCCACGATCCGGCGGATGATTCCGGGCCGTCTCAGCTGGGTTCGGTGTCCTATCCCTCGGCCCCATCCGTGGCGGGCGTCGAGCCGGCCGACGATTTCCCGCTCGACCGGGAGGACGATACGCTTCCCCGCCTCACGCCTGAGCCACGGGAAGAGAAGCGCGAAAGCACCCAGACCAAGCGTCTGGACCCTGCCAGCCACGCGGGGTTGGCCGCGCAGCTGCTGGAGGTGTTCAAGGAAGAGGCAGTGGAGATGTTGGACATCCTGCATGCCTCGCTGGAAACCCTTGAACGCGGTCCTTCCGAGAGCGCGCTGATCGAGGCGAGGCGCACCGTACACACGATGAAGGGCAGCGCCCGCATGTGCGGCCTCGCGGCGATCACGGAGTTGGCGCACGGATGCGAGGACTTGATTGGCCCGCTCGTTGGGGGGCTAGATTCGCTGGCTTCCCCACTGGTAGCCTTGCTGTTCGAGGCGGAGACCGCGCTCCGCGCCTCGGTCGCCCGTCCAGCCGACGGACTGGGCTCCGATGAGAGCGTTCGCGCGCTGACCACCCGCCTCCGCGGAGCCCGCCTGCGGCCGACCGCCGTGCCCGCCGCTCCACCCCCGCCCAGGCCGGCCGAGCCGGCCCCCGTGCGCCTCAATCAGCGGCCCGCCCTGCTGCGCCGGCCCACCCTCGCTACCGTTTCGCCCACCAACAACCGCCTGGCAATCGATATCGGCAAGGTGGAGAACGTGGTGGCCAAAGCCACCGAGATCGTTGCCAATCGGGCCACCTCCCATGCCTTGGTAGAGTCCCTGAGCACCACGGTGACCGAGCTGACGCACAACGTGCAACGGCTCCAGCTGATCGCCATGAACCTCCAGTACCAGATTGCCGGCCAGGGGCTGGACAGTGGCGCCGAGGAGGATCCCGATGGGCTGGGACTGGAGACCTATGGCCCGATCAAACAACTCCTGCTCCAACTGCACGAGGCGGTAGCCGATCAGCAGGCGCTCACGCGGGAAACCATGGACGGGATTAACAGCAAGCGGACCCTTGCCGCTCTGGAGACTCGCCTGGACACTGATCTGCAGGCATCACTGATGAGCATGCGCCTGCTCCCGCTGAGTCAGCTTCGGGTGCGCCTCGATCAAGTGGTGCGATCAGCTGCCGCGGCGACTGGGCGCGAGGTGCGATGGACCATGGAGGGGCATGACGTAGCCCTGGACAAACAGGTCTGTGATCGCTTGTTCGAGCCTTTGATGCACCTGCTGCGCAACGCGGTGGATCATGGAATCGAGGCGCCGCAAGAGCGTCGAGACCAGGGTAAGCCACGTCAGGGCATCATTACCGTTACCGCCGTGGTGGAAGGGAATCAGGTAGTGATCACGGTCAGCGATGACGGGCGCGGCATCGACCCGGAACGGATCACCGCCAAGGCGATTGAGCGCGGGATCCTCTCGGCCGCGCAGGCGCGGACCCTGAGCGCCCGCGAGCAGATGGAACTGGTATTCCGCCCTGGCTTCAGCACCGCCGATACGGTGACCGAGTTGAGTGGGCGCGGCATGGGGATGGAGATCGTCCGCGAGAGTTGCATCCGCATGGGCGGCGCGGTGACGATCGGCAGCCGTTCGCAGGGGGGGACGGTGATAACCTTGCAGGTTCCCCTCACCCTCTCCATCGTTCATACGCTGGTGGTGCGGGATGGAGGACGGACTCTGGCTATTCCCGCTTCACAGGTGACCTCGGTGCATTTAATCAATCTGGCGGCAATTTCCGATCACGGCTCCGGCCAGACGGTGCGGATTGGCCAGACCCAGGTACCGTTGTATCACCTTCCCTCACGGACTCCGCCGCGGGCCGGCGCCCCCGATGGGCAGGAGAAAAGCGTGCTCCTGGTCCCTCATCGCGGCAACTATGCCGCCCTGATGGTGGATGAGCTGGGCAACGAGGAAGACATGATCGTGAAGCCGCTGCCCCTGCTGCTCCAGGGGGTGGATCGCTTGCTCGGCGCCGTAGTCCTTGCCGACGGCATGCCGGCGCCGGTCCTCAATCTGGTCCCGCTGCTCAACAGGATCGCCGGCGCCCATGATGGGGTGGGGGCGGCGCCCGTCGAGCCGCCAGCCGAGCAGGTGGTGTTGGTGGTGGACGATAGCCTCACCATGCGCATGGCGCTCAGCCAGAGCCTGAGCCATGGTGGTTATACCGTGCTTACCGCCCGCGACGGGCAGGAGGCGCTGGAGATCATCCGCGCCCGCGGTCTCCCCGACCTGATCACGCTCGATGTGGAGATGCCGCGGATGGACGGTCTGGAAACCCTGTACGCGATCCGCCATACACCCGGCGGTGAATCGCTGCCAATCTTTATTCTGACCTCGCGGACTGG
>JANWHO010000020.1 GCA_025450375.1 Chloroflexota bacterium | reverse complement strand
GCCAGCTAATATCGTAGGTCCGCCCATCCATCTGGAGTTGGCCGGACAGGTCACCATGCGCGTTACGGGTGACCATCAGGGCCTCCCGGAGATCCTGCCCGGCGGTGTCGAACAGCTCGATGGTCATTGCACCGTGAGCAAGGGGCTGGAAGTTGGAAAGCACCGCCAACCAGACCGTCTGAAACCCGTGCCGGTCGTAGCCATAGAGTTGCATGATGCCGAGCAGCGACCCATTGGGCTCGAGGGTGACCCCAAGGGTGCCGTCAGTCATGCGGCTGTGCTGGTCGATCCGCTGTAAGGCGAACCGCCCGGAATACTCCGCCTCGACTCGGGCGGAGAGATGGTAGGGAGACGGCGAAAAATGGCTGGGAAGCTGATAAGGGAGCCCACCGCCCGCCGCCGATACTGGCGGCGACAGGCGGAATCCGCCCGCAACCAGGGTTCCAGCAAGCAGGAGAATCGTAGACAGCAGCGTTTTGCGACGTGACATTGCTCTGTGCTCCTCTTCTATCCGCGTTACCTACTGTTGACCGCTGACCGAATCGCCCCACGAGCCTCGTGACGGTTTCTACTTTGCGCCCCAGCCGCGCCATACGCCACGAACATGACCCGCACACTATCCCGAACAGTGACCTGAACAGAAGAAGAGTGCAAAACCGAACCAGGTGTGCTAGGCTAGCCCCATGGTCTGTTAGCCGCGGAGCAGCCTGCAATGCGCGGGGATGACGTATGCAGTCGGCGCCACTGTACTTTGGTGACCTGGTCAAGGGCTACCGTCTGGCGGCGGGACTGACGCAGGAGGAGTTGGCCGAGCGAGCAGGCCTGAGTGCGCGCGGCCTCATGTATATCGAGCGTGGCGCCCGCTGTCCCTATCGCGAGACCCAGCGCCGGTTGGGTCAGGCGCTCGGGCTGAGCCTGGCGGAGCAGGAGGCGCTTGCCGCGGCAGTTCACGCGCATTCGGCGCCGTTGCTGTCCGGTCCATCAGCCGTGGCTGAGTTTCGGTTGCCGATCCCGGCTACCTCCCTGATTGGCCGCGAAGCGGCAATCGCGGCGGTGACGGCGCTGCTGCGGCGCGAGGAGACACGGCTGCTTACCCTGACCGGTCCGGGCGGTGTGGGCAAGACTCGGTTGGCCCTAGCGGTGGCCACCCAGATACATGCTCGGTTCGTCGATGGAGCGGTCTTTGTCTCCCTGGCGCCGTTGCGGGATGCCGGCCTGGTGCTCTCAACAATTGCTCAGGCGGTGGGGGTGGTCGAGTCCGGTACGCTGCCCCTGGCCATCGCGCTGCGGACCTTCCTGCGCGGCAAGCAGCTTTTGCTGCTCGACAATGTGGAGCACGTGCTGGGGGCGGCGCCCGAGCTGGCGGCGCTGCGGGACGCCTGCCCTGGGCTGCGGATGCTGGCGACCAGCCGGACGGCCTTGAGGCTGACGGGAGAACGGCTCTTTCCTGTCGAGCCGTTGGCTCGCCCCGTCACGCGACCGCTCCCCACCCTGGAGCGGTTGGATGAAGTGGCTGCCGTGCGGCTCTTCGTGGTCCGCGCCGAAGCGGTGCGGCCTGATTTCGGGCTCACTGCGGCGAACGCCCAGGCCGTGGCGGAGATCTGCGCCCGACTGGATGGGTTGCCACTGGCGATTGAGCTGGCGGCGGCGCGCGTCTCCGCCCTGTCACCCTCGGCCTTGCTGGCCCGCCTGGAGCAGCCGTTGCGCATCTTGACCGGCGGGACACGGGATGCGCCGGCCCGTCATCGCACTCTCCGGGATGCGATTGCCTGGAGCTACGGCTTGCTCACCCCGGCCGAGCGGGCCGTCTTCCGCCGGCTCTCGGTCTTCGCGGGCGGGGCCACGCTCGAGACGGCGGAAGCGATTTGCCGCCGGGAGGCTGATCCAGCGGATCCCCTGGCGGGCGGAGATCTGGAAGAGATCCTGATCACGCTGGTGGATCTGCACCTGCTCCGAGTAGACGTGGCGACCGACGCAGCCGAGCCGCGCTTCAGCATGTTGGAGACCATTCGTGAGTATGCGCGTGAGCAGCTTGAGGCGGCCGGGGAAGCTGATCTGACGCGGGTGCGGCACGCGGCGTCCTATCTCACCTGGGCCGAGCGGGACGCCATGGTCCACACCTGGGCTGACGAGCAGGCGATCTGGCTGGATCGCCTTGAAGCGGAACTGGGCAACCTACGCCTCGCGCTGGCCTGGTGCGCGGAGCGTGGGCGGGCGGCCGACGAGCAGGCGTGTGAGCAAGGGCTGGTGTTCGTCGGGAAGTTCTTCCATTTCTGGCACCTGCGTGGGCACCATGGGGAAGGGCGTTTCTGGCTGGCGCGCCTCCTTGCCGTGCCATGTGCCTCGGCGCCTACCCGCGGTCGCGGCCTTGCCTTGAACGCGGCGGCTACGCTGGCCGGCCTCGCGGGAGATCGCACACGGATGTATGTACTGGCCGAGGAGGCCGTCGCCATCCTCCGCGCGCGGGGTGAACCGTACGACTTTGTGTTTGCCTTTAGCGGCCAGGCCGCTTGCCGCACCTACTGGCCAAGGCCAGGAACCACCGATGCCGCCGATGCCCGCGTCTGCCAAGAAGAATCGCTGATGCTTCTTCAGGCTATGGACACGCGGGACGCCACCTGGCGTGTTCTCACGATGACTGTGCATGCCTTTCTGGCACAGGCATTGTTAGCCGGCGGGGATGTGGCCGGCGCCCACGCGCATTGCGAGCAGGCGCTGGCGGTGGAGCAGGCAGGGGAACTGCAATGGGCGATGTCCCAGGCGCTCATGTGGCGTGGTATAGTGGCCCAGGCCGAGCAGGATCTGGAGGAAGCGCGCGGCTATTTCGAGCAGGCGCTGCCTCATGCGGAAGCAATCCGCGATCAGTATGGACTGGGCATGACGCTCACCCTGCTGGGGGATGTCGCGTACCAGAGCGGGGACCGGACGGCGGCGCGAGACTGGTATAGGCAAGGCATTCAGCAGTACCAGCCGCTAGGGTACGTCGAGACCGGCATGCAGACCGTGGCCGGGCTCGCGGCGGTGCTATTGGCGGATGGCGAGCCGTTGTCCGCGCTCCGCCTGGTCAGTGCGGCCATCGCCCTTACCGAAGCGGCCGGCGCGGTGCTGCGCTCGGACGTGAAGTCGCGGCTCGATCGGGTTCGGGCGGCGGCGGAACAGACGCTCAGCGTGGACGAACGGAAAGCGGCCTGGGTAGAGGGGCGGGCAATGAGCCTGGAGCAGGTGGATGCCGAGGCCGAGAATGGCGGCGGTCGGCTGGGGCGCGACGAGGCGGTCACATTTCCTTGAAGCCCTGGCATGCATGCCGGGGCTTCAAGATAGTACGATCAGATGTGTCTGGAGGCCAGGGCTTCAACCCGGTCAGCCATAAGGTCTATCTATTCCCAGCCGACTTCAGTCGGCGGCCCATCGGAGAACCTCGACCCGATCGGGGTGGCCGACCACCACCTGCTCCGTCATGGTGATGAAGAGCCCGTGATCTACCACCCCGGTAATCCCCTTGATCGGGAGACCGAGACCGGCCACGTCCGAGGCTGGATCGAACCAGCAATCGAGAATGAAGTTTTCCCCGTCCGTGAGGAATGGGGTTTCACCGGACATCCGCCGCTCGATTCGCCCGCCCAGGGCGGCGAGGGCATCGCGGGCTCGGGTCCAGCCGAAACGGACCACCTCGACCGGCACCGGTGAGTGTTCCCCGAGCCGATCCACGATTTTACTGTCGTCCACCACGATCACGAAGCGGGCGGCGGACAAGGCCACCAGTTTCTCTCGGAGCAGAGCGCCACCCAGCCCTTTGATCAAGTTGAGCTGGGGGTCCACTTCATCGGCCCCATCTATCGCCAGATCCAGGTGGGGCCGGTCGTCAAGGCTGTCGATCCGCATGCCAAGCGAGGGCGCGAGCGACGCGGTGGCCTCCGAGGTGGCCACGCCCTCGAAACGTAGACCGGCGCGCGCCCGATCGGCAAGGGCATGGACCAGGAGAATCGCGGTGCTGCCCGAGCCAAGGCCCACCAGCATTCCATCCTCGACCAACTCCGCCGCGAAGACGGCGGCCCGCCGTTTCATGTCGGCCGGGTCACCGGACTGTTTTGTCATCAAGCACCCTCCTTTTCCGCGGCATGGTACCACCTGGAGCAAGGGGAAGGGAGAGACGGCTGCGTACGAGAATAAGGAAGAATCCGGAGGAGTAGCCATCCTCCGGGTTCCAATTTGTCGCCCAATTCCGCACGCCAAGAATATTCACGTATAAGTGGAGTATAGAAGCGAGGTGACCACGAAGCACTATAGGGCGATACACGTTCGTCCTCCACGACCGTCGTTGACGACACCTGCAACCGGCCCTATAATCTAATTCGATGATGGTGAAAATGTAATTGGTTGGTTTGATATGATGGACGTCGTTACACTCTTCAAGGCCCTAGCGGACGAGAGCCGTATCCGGATTATCGCCTTGATCGGAGATCGCGGGCTTTCAGTGGAGGAGATCGCGGCGGCGGTGGAACTATCGCCCGCCACGGTATCGCACCATCTGGCCCGCCTGCGCGAGTCCGGCCTGGTGGACGCCACGCGCGAGCAGTATTACACCGTGTACCGCTTCCGCAAGCAACCACTCTTGGAGGCGCTACACACACTCGCCGAGCAACCGGCGACACCGGCGCTGGGCGACGACATCGCCAAGTATGACCATAAGGTGCTCGGCGACTATCTGATGGACGGCAAGCTGAAGACGATCCCGGCCCAGCGGAAGAAGCGCGACGTGATCTTGCGCTACCTGGTGGAGCAGTTCACACGCGACCAGCGCTACAGCGAGGCGGAGGTAAATCAGATACTTGTTGTCTTTCACGACGACGTGGCAACCCTGCGCCGCGAGTTGATCATGGCGAAGCTCTTGGAACGAGCGAGCGGTATCTACTGGCGACCCGTCTGATTGTCATCAAGCGTTTCCACTCCCTTGCGACCACGCCCACCCGCGTCTATACTGCCTTCAGGAGCCGCGCCGACGGGTGGCCGACGCAATGGGAAAGAGCGACCGAGGGGGGCGAAAAAAGGGTGGACGAACTCTCCACGTTTGGTGACGGGCTGGGCTTCGAGGTGCTGGCTTCATCCCTGCGGGCCGATTTAAGCGACACCAAGGCGTTTCTGGGTGCTCTGGCGGAGAAGCTGGGAGGGGCGCTGCCCGCTCAATGCACGGTGGAACG
>JANWHO010000019.1 GCA_025450375.1 Chloroflexota bacterium | reverse complement strand
GTCGCGCGCGGCGGCCCGAATGGCAACCGGATCGACGTCCTTTAGCGCCATCAGCGGCACCTCAAGAAAGTCGAGGCCCAGCGAGGCCGCGCGGGCAAAGAGTGCCAATTGGCTGTTATCCCAATGGTTCGTCCATGCGTATGCGTGAATGCCCAGTTTCATCCGGCTGCCTCCCCATATATATGTGTCTCGATCCCGAATAGTTCGGCGGTGACCTCACCATCGCCGAGCGATCCGCAAGACCCTCGCCTCAGGAACTTCGGCGCCACCGCAGGTTCGGCTTCCGCGCCGCCTGAGCCTCGTCGATCCGGGTGACCGGGGTGCGCTGGGGCGCCTCCTTGACCGCCGGGAGCCCTTCCTCCACCTCCTGCGCGATGGCTTTGAGCGCCCTCGCGAAATGGTCGAGCGTGTCCTTGTCCTCGGTTTCGGTGGGCTCGATCATCATGCACTCGTCCACTACCAACGGGAAATAAATGGTGGGGGGATGATATCCGTAATCCAGCAGTCGCTTCACCATGTCCAGTGTCCTGGCTCCCTGCTTCTTCTGCTTGCTTCCCGAGAGGACGAACTCGTGCATGCATGGCCCCGGATAGGGATCGATGAACGTATCCTTGAGGAGGGCCTTGAGATAATTGGCGTTCAGGACCGCATCGCGACTGGCTTGCGCCAGGCCGTCCGGCCCCATCGATCGGACGTAGGTGTAGGCGCGGAGGAGCAGTCCCACGTTCCCGAAATGGCTCCGCACCCTGCCGATCGATTGCGGTCGGTTGTAGCTGAGCCGGAAACGCTCGCCCCCCTCCCCGTCCATCTCTCGCTCGATTATCGGCACGGGGAGGAACGGGGCCAGGTGCGCGCCCACTCCGACCGGACCGGTTCCCGGCCCCCCGCCGCCGTGGGGGGTGGTCATCGTCTTGTGCAGGTTGAAATGGACCACGTCGAATCCCATGTCGCCGGGCCGGGTGGCGCCCATGATCGCGTTCAGGTTCGCCCCGTCGTAATAGAGCCGCCCGCCCGCCTGATGAACCGTGCGCGCGATCTCCTGGATCTCGGTCTCGAAGAGCCCGCAGGTGTTGGGATTGGTCAGCATCAGGGCCGCCGTTTGTGGTCCTACCAGGCGCCGCAGGGCCTCCACGTCCACCCGGCCGCGCTCGTTTGACGGTACCTGCACCACCTTGTACCCAGCGGCGGCGGCGCTAGCCGGATTGGTGCCGTGCGCGGTGTCGGGCACCAGCACCTCGGTCCGGTGCTCGCCCTTGCTCTCGTGATATTTCCGGATGATCATCAGCCCGATATGCTCGCCGTGGGCACCCGCCGCCGGCTGGAGGGTAAAGGCGGCCATTCCCCCCACCGCGCACAGGAACTCCTGCAAGTGATAGAGCATGGCGAGCGTCCCCTGGGCCGTCTCATCGGGCTGGTGGGGATGGATGTTCGCCCAACGCGGCTCCGCCGCCACCTTCTCGTGCAGCTTGGGATTGTATTTCATCGTGCAGGAGCCAAGGGGGTAGAAACCGCCGTCGATACTGTAGTTGAGCTGGGAAAGCCGGGTGAAGTGCCGCACCACCTGCAGTTCGCTCATTTCCGGCAACTCAGCCGGAGCGGAGCGCCGGAGCGAGGCGGGGATGAGTTGGTCGAGCGGTTGCTCCGGCACATCAAGGGCGGGGAGCGAATAAGCGGTCCGCCCAGGGGTGGATAGCTCGAACACGGTCGGCTCGATCGCCGGCGGACCCGCGTAATCCGGGCCGCCGGCCCGCGCCCGCATCTCCGGGTCGGGAGAAATAATCATACCGCCACCTCCGCCAGGCCCGCTACCAGGGCATCAATGTCCTCGCGCGCGTGTACCTCGGTCACGCAGATCAGCAGCCCCTGATCGATCCCCATCTCCCCATCCAGGGGAATCCCAGCCAGCATCCCGCGGTTGACCAAGGCATCCCGAATCGCGGTGGCGGATCGTGGGGTGCGCACGGCGAACTCATGGAAAAAAGGGCCTGTGTACGCTAGCGAATAGCCGGGGATGGCGGCGATCCGCTCCGCCGCGTAATGGGCCTTTCGCAGACAGAGATCGGCCACCGTCCGCAGTCCTTCCTTCCCCATGTAGGTGAGATAAATGGTGGCGATGGTGGCGCACAGGGCGTGGTTGGAACAGATATTGCTGGTCGCCTTCTCACGCCGGATATCTTGTTCGCGCGCGCGGAGAGTCATGACATAGGCGCGCCGGCCCTTGGTATCGACGCTGGCCCCCACGATGCGCCCAGGCATGCGCCGCAGGAGGGGTTCCCGCGCCGCGATGTACCCCGCGTACGGGCCGCCATACTGGAGAGCGATCCCGAAAGGCTGCGCGTCTCCCACCGCGATGTCGGCCCCGACCTCTCCGGGACTGGCCAGCAGGGCCAGTGAGAGGGGATCGGCACAGGTGACATACAGGGCTCCCGCCGCGTGCGCGATCTCGGCCAGGGCTGCCTGATCCTCAATCACCCCCAGGTAGTTGGGCGACTGCGTGATCACCGCCGCGCAGTCATCGCCGGCCAGGGACGCAACCTCGGCCGGAGTGACTCGCCCCTCGCGGGCCTCCGCCACCCGTAAGGTAAGACTCTGACTCCAGCAATAGGTCCGCAGGACGGCCAGATATTGGGGATTGATCGTCCCCGCTACCACGATCCCGGTCCGCCCGGTCGCATTCACCGCCATCATGGCGGCCTCGGCGCACCCGGTGGCGGCGTCATAAAGCGAGGCGTTGGCGACATCCAATCCTGTAAGCTCGCAGATCATGCTCTGCCATTCGTAGATCACCTGCAAGGTGCCCTGGCTCACCTCCGGCTGGTAGGGAGTGTAGGCGGTGACGAACTCGCCTCGCGCCGCCAGGGCGCTGACGGCGGCCGGGATATGATGCTGGTAGGCGCCTCCGCCCAGAAACGAGCGCGGACCCGCCTCGAATGTGTTCCGGTGGGCGAGCGCATCCAATTCGCGGAGCAGTTCGGGCTCGCTGGCCTCCGGCGGGAGGTCCAGCGGACCACAGCGGAGGGCGGCGGGGATGGGGGACAGGAGATCCTCCATGCCGCTCACCCCGATAGCGGCCAGCATCGCCGCCCGGTCGGCCTCGGTATGCGGGAGATATGGCATGGAAAATTGGTATCCCTTCGCGAGGAGCATCTTCGCCTCCCTTCCTGGCCTGGTGAACCATCAGGAGGGAGACTCGAAGCAACAACACAGACGGCCAAATAGCGTGCTCTAGTGGGCGGCGGTACTTTCGTAGGTCGCTCGGTCCTGAAGGGCGCCGAGTTCGGCCGCGAGATCGCCGGTCGGTTCAATCTTGATCAGCCACCCCTCGTCGTAGGGACTGCTGTTCACGAGCTCGGGCGTACTGACCAGGGCCTCGTTGACCGCCACCACCCGCCCCGTGATCGGCGCGTAAATATCGGAGACGGTTTTGACCGATTCCACGCTGCCGAAGGGACTGCCGGCAGCGAGCGTCGTCCCAACCTTTGGTAATTCCACGAACACCACATCGCCAAGCTGGTCCTGGGCGAAGTGCGAGATACCCACGGTGGCGGGATTGCCGTCGCTCACCCATTCGTGGCTGGCGGCGAAATGAAGCTGGTCCGGATTCACGATCCTATCTCCTTCGCGACGATACTACGGCGATAAAAGGGAGTTTTGACCACCCTCGCGGGATGCGGTTGATCGCGGATAATCACCTGAAGCGCCGTTCCCACCGCCGCCTGAGCCGGCGGCAGGTAGGCCAACGCGATCCCCTTGCTCAGGGTTGGCGAGTATCCACCGCTAGTGATCTGGCCAATCTCCACCCCCTCGGGATTGGTCACCGAGTAATGCGCGCGGGGCACGGAGCGGTCATCCATGGCCAGCCCGACCAGTTTCCGGGTGAGGCCCGCCTCCTTCTGGCGTCGCAGCGCATCCTGACCCCGGAATCGTGGCTTGTCCAGCTTCACCCAACGCGCGAGGCCGGCCTCCAGAGGAGTAGTCGTATCGTCAATATCGTTGCCGTAGAGGGCCAGGCGAGCTTCCAGGCGGAGGGTATCGCGGGCGCCCAGCCCCACGGGCCGGAGGCCGGCCTCTTTCCCCCGGTCCAGCAGGAGGGTCCAGAGGGTAATCGCCTGTTCGGGGGCGACGAAGATCTCGAAGCCATCTTCCCCGGTGTAGCCGGTGCGGGCGATATTGACCGGAATCCCGCCCACCGTGGTCTCGGCGTACTCGAAGGAGCCAAGCGATTCCACCGGTTCGGCGGTGATGGGGATCAGGATTTCCTCCGCGCGCGGTCCCTGCAGGGCGATCAGCGCCGTAAGGTCGCTCTGGTCCTCCAGCCACACCTTGTCGTCCAGGCCCGCCTCGTGGCGGACTACATGAACCCAGGCCCAATCCTTGGCGAAATTTCCGGCATTGACCACCAGCAAATAGCGGGCCCTCGGCGGCCCAGGAAGGTGGTAGACGATGATGTCGTCGACAATGGTTCCATCATCGCGGCAGATGGGCGCATAGAGGCCCTGCCCAGGGTCGAGAGGCGCGGGATCATTGGTGATCAGCAGGGAGACCAGATCGAAGGCGCCGGGACCGGAAACCAAGAACTCGCCCATGTGAGAGAGATCGAAGAGGCCGGCGGCGTGTCGGGTCGCGTGATGTTCCTCCAGAATGCTGCCGTAGTGGATCGGCATGTCCCAGCCGCCGAAGGGTCCCATGCGGGCGCCAGCCGCGGCATGCAGCCCGTGCAGGGGCGTGTGCGACAGCGCCCCCGTGCCTTGCGCGTCCTCGCTCACCCCGAATCATCTCCCTTGCTTCAGCATAGAGGTGCCAAAAAGAAAAAGCGGAGCGAGAGGGGTAGAGTACCCCGCTGCTCCGCTCTGTTCACCCACGGTACGCCGCGGGCTCATGTTCAGAGGTCCGTCCCGCCGGAATCCTGTTTGCCTGAGAGATTCACCCCGTGGCTGGAGCTTTCCCCTTCGGCGTCAAACGCGAGGTTAGCGCGCTCGATCTCTTTCCCGGCGTTCATTCGGTTGGCCTGTTGTCAGTGTACGAGGGCAGAGGGGTGGCGGGCAAATGAGGAGCGTGGGTTCGGGGCGAGGCCCCGGAAACACAGATGTCACAGATGGGTACGGATGACACAGATAATCCCGTTCAATCTCCAAGTTCGTGGACGAGCGGACCTGTGTCTTTACTGCTCTTCATCCATCCAGCGGGCGCTCTGGTCCGCGGACATGGACATCATATCCGTTGACCAAGCGTTTATATTGCACCCGATCGGCGCCGAAGTTTCTGTGCCATCTGTGTTTCAGGAACCACTCCCACCACCGCCCACCTGCCACAGCGCGATCCGCACGACCCCGTTCAGCACGAACAGCGCGGCAATCACGAACCCGATCGGCCCGCCGACCGCGTTCCCATCCACGAACTCCATCACTACCAGGGCGGTGGCCACCAGCAGCGAGAAGACCGCCAGCGGTACCTGGGCGGCCCGCCGGGAGAATGTCCCACCCACCACTTGCCTCATCGGCGGTCGCCGCCCCAGAGCGCTTCCATGCTCTCGTGATAGGTGCGATGGAGGGCGTCGAACATCCGTGAATTCTCGATCGCCAGAGCGCAAATATCTGAGAGGGCCTGGAGGAACTCCACCTCGTCGGACGCGAAGGTATGCCGCTCGCTGGTGTAGACGCGCATCACCCCAATCGGATGCTGGTGACGGATCAGCGGGGCGCAGAGAATCGAGGCGATGCCCTCGCGGGTCAATTCTTCCCGGTATTGCAGCCGCGTATCCCGCACCACATCGCCCACCGAGACCGTCTTCCCGGTAATCGCCTCGCGGTCAATCGGGCTGGCGCTGACCTCCACCGCTCCCTTGTTCAGATAGCGCTCGCTCAAGCCTACCGAGGCCACCAACTCCAGCACCTTGCCCTGCCGGTCCAACAGACGAAGGGCGCAGGCTCGGGCCTCCATGGCCTCGGCCACGCTCTTGACCACCGCCTCCAGGGTCGCCTGAAGGTCGAGGGTGGAGTTTACCAGACAGGCAACGCGGTAGAGCGCGTGATAATACGCATCGTGTTCGCCTTGCACGGCACCCTCCTCCGCGGACATGGCCGCTCCCTGCCCGTATGGTATGCGAGCGGCATGGTTACTCGCAAGCCGCCGTCATGGGCGGTCCCGGCTCATGTGAAAGATGCGGAGCACGATCAAATCACCGTCTTGCAGTCGATAGGGAATC
>JANWHO010000018.1 GCA_025450375.1 Chloroflexota bacterium | reverse complement strand
GCGCCATCGAAGCGCTGCGGGCAGGGGTGCCGAGCCGCGACGCGGTGAGCGCCCTTGGCTCCACGGCGCCAGAGATCGAGGATCGCTTCCAGCACCTGCTGGAGTCCGTACAGGAGCAGGCCCCAGAAGTCACCGGTCCATCGGGGTTTCTCCTGGCCGGCAACTTCGGCGTGGGGAAGTCCCACCTGTTAGAGAGCCTCCAGCACCGTGCCCTGGCGCAAGGCTATGTGACCAGCAAGGTCGTGATCAGCAAGGAGACGCCGCTCTACGACCCGATCAAGCTGTTCCGCGCCGCGATTGGCGCCGCCATGATCCCGCAACGACGCGGGGCCGCGGTGTCTCTGATCGCCGAGGAATTGCAGCCGCGTGAGCAGTCCTTCCTCGATTTTTATACCTGGGTGCAACAAGCGCGCCCGGAGGCGCTGAACCAACGCTTCGCCGCCAGTCTGAATCTGTTCGAGCACGCCCGCCGTCTTGACCCGGAGACTTTCGAGCGCATTCTCGCCTTCTGGGCGGGCGATCCGATCCAGATCGGCGACCTGAAACGTGCCCTCAGGGAGCGCGGTGAGCGGGCGACCTATTTGTTCGACCGAATCGACCCCAGGGGTCTGGCGTTCCAGCGATTCCGCTTCGCGGCCCAGTTGATGCTCGCGGCAGGCCACAAGGGCTGGGTGCTCCTGGTGGATGAGGTGGAGTTGATTGGCCGCTACAGCCTGGCCCAACGGGGGCGCTCGTACGCCGAGCTGGCCCGCTGGACGGGTGGGATCAAAGGGGATTCGTATCCCGGTCTCATCTCGGTGTTCGCCATTACCTCCGACTTCGAGGCCGCGCTGCTGGAGGGGCGTCGCGACCGAGAAAACGTGCCGAATAAGCTGCGATCCAGTCCCCGCGAGGTTGAGCGGGAGCTTGCGCCTCATGCCGAACGGGGGATGCGCCTGATTGGCCGCCCCCTTCGCATCCCGGCCCCGAGCCGGAACACGGTGCGCCGCACCTACGAACAGGTGCGCGTACTGCACGGCGTGGCGTACGGCTGGGAGCCGCCGGCCGTGGGATCGGCGCCCTTCGCCACCAGCACCTCAATGCGCGAGTATATTCGCTGGTGGATCACCGAGTGGGATCTCAAACGGTTGTTCCCCGACTACCAGCCGGAGATCGAGGTTATGCCCTTGACTTTCGACTACAGCGAGGACGCGGACCTGGATTCTGGGGACGAGATCGCCGCCAATGGGGACGATCAGGCGTACCCGGCGGGTGGAGCGCCCTTGGAGGACGGCTGGACCAGCTCCGCCGCCGATCCCCAGGCGGGCGTCTGGTCGGGGATCACCCCCCGCCACGAGTAGCGGCGATGCCGATTCCCTTTCACGATCAGAACGATCTGGAGGCCCTGGGCACGGCGGCGTTCCTCCTCCTGGAGGCCAACAGCGATCCGCTTGGCTATCGGGGCGCGATCTTCCAGATCAACGCACGGGGCGAGCCGGTGGAGTTCACCTATAACCGGGTGGAAACCCCCAACACCTTCCTCTGGCGTCCGGCGGATATTCGCCGGGCCGCCCTGCGCCGCCTGGCCGCCTCGCTGTTCACCCTCTGCCCACGCATTCCACGGCTGATCCTCTGTCTGGCGGCGGAGACGCCGCCTGAGTTGTTCACCCAGGACATCACGGTGGACCTCCCGGTCTGCCGGATCGCCCGCGTTCTGGACCCGGAGATCCAGGCGGAAGCGGAGGTCCACGAGCCGCCCGGAGAGGACGATCCGGCGCACCTCTTCTGGTATCCGGCGCCGGCGGGGGACGACACGCCCGAACGGGCGCTCCTCCAGGCGCTGATCCGCCATGGTCTGCTGTTTGAGCCCTTCCAGCGCGCCTCCGCCGGCTTGAATGAACTGTTCGGCGAGGCGGATCCGTCCGAATCATGAATACCGACCCTCCATGGTTCCGTGAGAACGATCCCGATCAGCCGCCCCGCTGGCTCGGGCTGATCCCGCGCCAGCCGCGGCTCACTCCAGGCCAGGCGACGATTATACCCGTGGACGCGCCCGTGCCCGGCGACCCGCGGCGCATTCGGGTGGGTCGGATCGAGATTGGACAGGGTCGGAGCATGCGCCTGGGAGCGATCCGCGAGGAAACTCGGCATCGGGGCAGCGTGCATGTGGCCGGGCTGGAGATCTTCGACCCCTTGCTGGAGGCCCTGCGCGAGGCGCCGCGGTGGCAACGGGAGGGCGCGGACGAAGGAACCGGCGGCGCCTGGCAACCATCGGCGGCCGGATCGCCCAACCCGGAAAAATCGCTGGCGCGGATGCTGGCGGCGGTGCTACAACCGCCGCTGGAGTTGTTGCTGGGCGGCGAGGGGCCGATCGAGTGGGCGCACCCCCTCCTGGGCTACCAACTCGACGGAGTGCGGGCCCTCCTGGAGCGTCCGGCCCTGCTCCTGGCCGACGACATGGGCCTGGGTAAGACGATCCAGGCGATCGCCGCGCTGCGCATCCTGATCCATCAGCGGCGGGTCGGCGCCGCCCTGGCCGTGGTACCGGCGGGGCTGATCGCTCAGTGGCGGAGTGAGCTTGCGCAGTGGGCGCCGGAACTGCGCGTCTCCACCGTGTACGGCGAACCCAGCGACCGGGCCTGGCGCTGGCGCGCCCCCGCCCATCTCTACATCACCAGCTACGAGACCCTGCGGACGGACTTTACCGGCAACCCGCACGCGCCGGTGGCCCGACAATGGGATCTGGTGATCCTCGACGAGGCGCAGCGGATCAAGAACGCCGATACCGCGATCAGCCGCGTAGCCAAGAAGCTGCGGCGGACCCGATCCTGGGCCCTCACCGGCACCCCCCTGGAAAACAGCCTTGATGACCTGGCCTCGATCCTCCAATGGGTGGAACGGGAGCCGCCGCGGGCGTCCTGGCACCTGGTCTCCCCATCCGAGATGCGCGACCGGCTGGGCCGGGTGCAACTGCGGCGGCGCAAGGCGGATGTCTTGGCCGATCTGCCGCCCAAGCTGGTCGGCAGCATCGTGCTGGCCCTGACCCCACCCCAAAGGGCCGCTTACGACCGAGCGGAGCAGGAAGGGCTGGTGGAGTTGCACGCCCTGGGAGACCGGATACGGGTACAAAACGTCCTGGAACTGATCGTGCGCCTAAAGCAGATCTGCAACTTCGACCCCCAGACCAGCCGCTCCAGCAAGCTGGATGATCTACGGGAGCGGGTGCGAACCCTGGTCGCCCAGGGGCACCGGGCCCTGGTCTTCAGCCAATTCGCCAACCAGCGGGACGGCGCCCGCGCCATCGCCGCGCGGTTGGAAGTACCGGCCCTGAGCTATACGGGCGATCTCTCGCAGGGCGAACGGGAGCGGGTGCTGGCCGAGTTCCGCCAGAGCGACGAGTATAAGGTGCTGGTGCTGGCCCTGCGGGCCGGCGGGCAAGGACTGAACCTGCAACAGGCGTCGTATGTCTTCCACTTCGACCGCTGGTGGAATCCAGCGGTGGAGCAGCAGGCGGAGTCACGCAGTCACCGAATGGGCCAGATCCACCCGGTGCATGTCTACGCCTATATCTGCGAGGATACGATCGAGGAGCGGATTGAGAAGATCCTCAGGGAAAAGCAGGCACTCTTCGACGCCGTGGTGGAGGATGCCACCATCGATCTCGCGGCGCACCTGAGCGGCGACGAACTGTTCGGGCTGTTTGGGCTGCGGGGGCCTGGGGGAGCGTAGGGGGCGCCGAGCGTGACGCAAATGGGCTCATCGGTCGGATCAGTCCGATCCGACCGGCCCGCGCTCTGGCGAGGATGAGTGGAAACAACTCTCCCACTGAAGGAACCGTGGTCAGCGAATGCCTTCGTCCCCGGTCTCCGGCTCCAATTGGACGCCGTGATACAGGCGAGCGAGCGGGAGGCGGAAATTGATGCTCTCCAGTATCAGGTCCGCACCTGCCAGCGTCACCATGCGGATCCAGGATTCGCCGGGGGAGCGGCGATATACAGTCGCCTGCACGCGGCGCGTATCGATGATAAGGTACTCGCGCAGGGCGGGCAGCGCGCTATAAGCATCGAGCTTATCGCCCTGATCGAAGGCCGCCGTGCTAGGCGAACGAACCTCGGCAACCAGCACCGCGTCATGCTGCTCAGTCAACCCCGGATCGCTCGGACCAGCGCAGGTTACGAAAGCGTCTGGATAGAAGTAGTCTTCCGCCGTCACGTATAAGCGAACATCCGCGGAATACACCACGCAGGGGCCGTCATTGAGGTGGGCATCGAGCAGCCCCAGGAGACGGATGATCAGACGAGCATGCGCCAGCGTACCACCCGCCATGGCCCAATGGCTGCCGGGAGGGTGCATCCTCGGATACATCCAGCCGTGCCAGTACTCGTGGCGCGTGGTCGCCCGTGACTCCAGGCGCCGATATTCCTCCACGCTCACTCGCCGCGGCGGCTCATAACCGGCGTCAGCGGTAACTGGCTGTCGCTCGCTTGTCATATACCTATCGTAGCGTATTGGACCCGTGGATGTCTGATCAGGCACCAATACCGAAGTCGAGGGCTATGGTACCCTTGGCTCTGGTTTTGTCGGTTCACCTCCAATAGGGAAAAGGGTATGGCATATGCACGGTAGTACACACGAGGCATTGATTGTATGGGGTGGTTGGGAGGTGCATCAGCCCGAGCAGGTCGCGACGATCTTCGCCGCGGGGCTCCGCGGGTATGGGTTCACCGTGACCGTGGCCGATACCCTTGATGCCCTCTGTGATGTAGAACGGCTCCGCGCGTACGCGCTGATCGTGCCGATTTGGACGATGGGTGAGATCCGCCCCGACCAGTTGCGGCCCTTGCTGGCCGCCGTGGAAGGTGGCGTCGGGATCGGCGGCTGCCATGGCGGGATGAGCGACGCCTTCCGAAACTCCCCGGACTACCAGTTCATGACCGGAGGCCAGTGGGTAGCCCATCCGGGGAACGACGGAGTCACGCATCGGGTGGAGATCCGCGATCGCGACCATTTCATCACCCAGGGCGTATGTGACTTTACCGTCACCACCGAGCAGTATTACCTACATACCGATCCGGTGAACCGGGTTCTGGCCACCACTCGCTTCCCCATCGCGGACGGCCCGCACGCGGCCAATGGCCCGGTGGATATGCCGGTAGTCTGGACCAAGTACTACGGGCAGGGCAGGGTGTTCTATTGCTCGCTTGGGCACCAGGCCAGCATCGTCCGCATCCCCGAGGTGGAGCGGCTCTGCCTCCGGGGGCTCCTGTGGGCAGCCCGCGCCGAGGAGGTTCTTCGATGAGCAAAGGACCGATGCGGGTCGGCATTATCGGTTGCGGCACCATCAGCGGCACCTACCTGAAGAACGCCCAGCGATTCCAGGCGATTACCATTGCCGCCTGCGCCGATCTGGACCCGGCACGGGCCCAGGAGAAGGCGGCGGAGTTCGGGGTGCCGCGTGCTTGCACGGTGGAGGAGTTGCTGGCCGACCCTGCCATCGAGCTGATCGTGAATCTGACCATTCCTCGGGCCCACGCGAGCGTCGGTCAGGAGGTGCTGGCGGCGAGGAAACACCTCTACACCGAGAAACCGCTGGCCCTTACCCGCGAGGACGGGCGCGCCCTCCTGGAGCGGGCCCGCGAACGGGGCCTTCGGGTGGGCGGCGCCCCCGATACCTTCCTGGGCGCCGGATGGCAAACCGGGCGGAAGCTGATCGACGAGGGCGCGATTGGGGAGCCCGTGGCGGTTATCGCCCACATGCTCTCTCATGGGCACGAAAGCTGGCATCCCGATCCCGCCTTCTATTACCAGCCCGGTGGAGGGCCCCTGTTCGACATGGGCCCCTACTATCTCACCGCCCTGGTGTCCCTCCTTGGTCCTATACGGTATGTCGATGGAGCGGCTCGCGCCAGCTTCGCGGAGCGCACGATCACCAGCCAGCCACGCCGGGGCGAGACGATTGCGGTGGAGGTTCCTACTCACGCGGCGGCGGTGTTGCAGTTCGTGAACGGCGCCATCGCCACCCTGGTCACCAGCTTCGATGTGTGGAAAAGTGACGCCCCGCGCCTGGAGATCCATGGGAGTAAGGGCTCGCTCAGTCTCCCGGACCCGAACGGCTTCGACGGCGTGGTGCGCCTGTACCGCGCGGGGGAAGGAGGATGGAGCGACATGCCGCTCATCCCCGGCTACGGAGGGAACAGCCGAGGGATCGGGGTGGCTGACCTGGCGGAGGCAATCCGGGACGGGCGCCCACACCGAGCAAGCGGCGACCTCACCTATCATGTGCTGGATGTGATGCAAGCGATTCACGAAGCGGCGGCCGACGGGCAACGCCGGACCATCGAGAGTACGTGCGAACGGCCGCGGGCGGTGACGGACGACCTTCTCAACAGATGGGGCAGCCAATAGGCCGCCCCATCTCTCAACCCTTGGTTATACTTTTTAGACTGTCCCGGCCAGGCGGCTCACCAGAGCCCGCTCCTCCGCGCCGAACCACGGTGGATTGCCGGCGGCGGCATTCTCGGTCATCCGGCCGGGACGCGAGGTAGCGGGGATCGCTACATGACAGCGTGGGTCGCTCAGTCCCCACTTGAGTAGCG
>JANWHO010000017.1 GCA_025450375.1 Chloroflexota bacterium | reverse complement strand
GCCAGGTCGATGCCGCCGGGCGGTGGCTCGCCCTCCGCGGGCATGGCACACATCCCGGTCCGGGCGTGGCCTCCGCCGGGATGTCCCGCCGGAGGCCAACGGTCATCCTATGGTTGGAGTAAGCCCGATGCCGTGTGTAGGGGATCCGAACCGGGGATCGGCTGGTAGCTGATGTCGCCACTGGCATTCAGCCGCGCCTGGGAATCACCCCACACAACCCAAACACAGTCGCAATGGCTCCGCTGGGCGGACACACTCACCAGTTCAGCGGAACCAGGGGCCCCGCCAACCGCCAGGAATGGCACGACCTCGCCCGAGGCCAGTATGTGGGTCACTTGCCCAGACCAATCAACTTGCCACCAGGTGCCGTCTGGACCGCAGACGGTTGGATTCATGTCCACCTCGGCGGGGCTTGCCGGAGGGGTACACTGGGTCTGGCTACTATCCGATGCCTGGCTGCCATCGGTAAAGGTGAAATCGGTAGCGCCTCCCGAGATAGGCTGTTGACTCGACCAGGGATCACCTCCCGTAACTTGCTCGGCGTAAAAGCCGTTCTGGAGAGGAATCTGGGCAATCCGAAGCATCTGGGTCAGCATCAAGGGAAGGAGGAGCACAGCGGCCAGCACCATCATGGCATGGCGGCCGGCCGGCGACGTACGAGAGGTGGTCCCCCGGATCCGGCGGGTGGCCAAACCCTGGAGAGCAGCGCGAAACTCGGACGCATTCGCATAGCGATCCGCCGGATTGAGCGCCGTGGCCCGTCCCAGTATGTCCTCCATGCGCGGTGACAAAGCGGGATTGAGGCGGCGGGCGGGCGGGAAACTGAAGAGCGGCTGCTCGGGACCGGGGTGCTCCGGGTTATATCCAGTGACCATCCGATGCAAGGTGGCTCCGAGGGAGTAAATATCGCTCTGGGGAGTTGCCAGGCCCTGATACTGCTCGGGAGGGGCGTAGCCAGGAGTACCGATTACCGTGCCAACCGCCCCAGTCTGAAACTGGCGCGCGATCCCAAAGTCCACCACCGCCAATCTGCGATCTCGATCGCTCCAGGGAGCGCGGGCCAGGACGTTCGCGGGCTTGAGATCGCGGAAAATCACCGGCTCCAGGCGGCCATGGAGATAGCTCAACAAATCGCAGAGCGCGATCCCCCATTCAACCGCGGTCTGCTCGTTGACCGGCCCTTCCCGGGCCACCTGCTCCTCCAGATTCACCCCTGGAACATATTCCTGGACGATATAGCTGCGATCCTCGTCGCGAAACACGCTGTAAAACAGGGGAATGAGAGGATGGCGGAGCATGCTCAGCAACGCGCTCTCCCGCGCGAACCATGCCTCGGCCTCCCGTACCTCGTCCGGACTGGCGTCCGGCGCGGGCCGCAGTTCCTTGATCGCTACCGCTCGATTGTCAAGCACTGTGTCAATGGCAAGATAGACCGTGCTCATCCCACCGTGGTGGAGCACGCGGTCCACGCGATAGCGGCCGGCGATCGTTTCACCAGGGCGACGAGCGCCGGTGACCGATGATCCAAGGAGACCGCTGACCGGGCAGCCATTATCGGACGGATGGAACAGCCCGCAGCGTGAGCATGGCGTTTGCATGGGACCCTCCCTGCTTGTTCCTGAAGTGGGTCATTTCCTATCTGTTAGGATAGCGTAACGCGGCTTCGTTGTCGCTGCCAGTGGTAGGGGAAATTTGGGCGTACCTGGCGCATCTCCATCCCTGGTACACTGCGGGGAGAGCACCCTGTCCAGCGCCGGAGGAGATGTGAGCCGTGTTTGCCCGCGTCCGTGCCCCGATCGATTACGCGATGTATCCGACCAGCGACGGCAAGCCGATGGCTGAGTCCGAGGTCCATCGGATCCAGATGAACGACCTCATCTTTAATTGCGTCAACCTGCTGGCCGACGAGCCGGACGTGTACGTGGGTGGGAACATGCTCATGTATTACCACGAAGGCTATGGGCGAGACCACGTATCCGCCGACGTGTTTGTCACCTTCGGAGTGGAGCGGGGGATTCGTGAGTGCTGGATGACCTGGGAGGAGAACGGTCGCTTCGCGGACGTGGTGTTCGAGATCTCCTCGCCCAGCACGATCAAGGAGGATCTGGGCAAGAAGATGCGCCTCTATGC
This sequence comes from Chloroflexota bacterium, assembly GCA_025450375.1. The sequence continues at coordinate 3,872 of JANWHO010000017.1, read as the reverse complement.
CCAGTTGGGAGTGACCGAATACTACCTCTACGATCCGCAGCGGAACAATAAGCCGCCCTTGGCGGGCTACCGGCTGGTGGATGGCGCGTATCAGCCGATGACTCGGCTCGTGGGGGTGGAGGGATACTCTAGCGAGGTCTTGGGAGCGGAACTGCGAGTGGTGAACGCGCGGTTACGGGTCATTGACCCCGCGACCGGTGAGCCGCTGCTGGTTCCGGCCGAGTTGGAGGTGGTTCGGGCGCGGGCCGAGGCGGCGCGCAAAGCGGCCGAGGAACGAGCCAGGCAAGAGGCCGCGGCGCGCAAAGCGGCCGAGGCGCGAGCCGAGCAAGAGGCCGCGGCACACCATGCGGCGGAGCTGCGGGCCGCGCACGAAGCGGCAGCCCGCCAAGCAGCGGAGGATGCGCGCCAGGCCACCGATACGGCCTTACGGCAGGCGCTGGAGGAAATTGCCCGCCTCCGCGCGCCGCTGACCAGGGATGAGGCTGGGGCCGGGTAGGCGGCGCACCCGGGAAGGTTGGCCGTGCCACGCCCCCGTGAAAGTTGAGACTGCCCAGATGAGAGCAGGCTTGACCACGAGTCCGGGATGTACCAAGGAAACTTCGGTTCCCCACCCTTAAACCAGCAGGCGGGCCAGGTACCACGGGCTCAGCACCTCATACGGCGAAATGAAATCACCGGTGACCCCAAGCAGCGCGTCCGCCAGATAACGGCGCCGGCGCAAGCGGCCCCCAATATGCTCGAAGAGCGGTCGTCGGGTGGTTACTGCGTGCACGATGATTTCAACCGCCCGCTTCGGGGCAAACTCCTGGTGGTACTTCCAGGCAAAGCCACGGAGCGCGCGGGATCCGACATCGCCTCGGGCCAGGGCGGGGCCGCCTACTTGCGCCGCCAGATCGGCGCCGCGCATCCCGCGATAGATACCCTCGCCGGTAAAGGGATCATAGTACCCTCCGGCATCTCCGATCAGGATCAATCCGTCATCCACACGCCGCCGCACCCGCCCGGCCAGTCCGCTGGTCGTCCAGGGTCCGGCCACGATCTCGGCCTGACGCAGCCGTGACCCTAGCTGGGGGAAGGCGGCGAGACGCGAGAGAAAATATTCCGTGACCTTCGCCGAGCCTCCGCCCAAACGATCGCCTTCCGAGCGGGGCACCACGATAGAGACATTGGCAACACCACCGGCTTGCGGCGCTATCCCGGCATAACCGCATCGAGACATGTGCATCTCGCCATAGCCGCCGGTATCCGCCAGCCCCCGCATATGAGCGACAACGGCAATCTGGCGTAGCCGCCGGGACGGCAGGGCCAGGCTCAATCGGCGGGCCACGGTGGAATGAACCCCATCGGCCGCGATCAGGAGCGGCGCCCGGAGCGAGAACGGCCGGCCGCCCGCCGAGAGGCCGCCGACCAGCCGCCCGCCGTGCTCGAAGGCGCCGACGCTCCGGACCGCCCATCCCTCTCGCACCTCCACCCCGGCGCCGCGCGCGGTCTCTAACAGCACGGTATCAAGCACCAGCCGCGGAATGGTGAGGCCGACTGCCCGCACCGGATCGCCGCCCGCGCGGGCCGCGTAGGTGCCGCGGAACGGCGCCCGATCATAGGGGAAAATCTCGAAGCCGCGGAGGCAGCCATGCGGGACGGCCCGTAACGCCTCCAGAGCTCCCAGCCGGTCGAGCAACGGCGTGGCCTCCGGACTGAGCGCCTCGCCGCACGGCTTGGGCCGCGGCATGTGCCCCTTTTCCAGTAAGGTCACCGCGAGGCCCTGGCGGCGGAACAAGATTGCCGCCGCCGCGCCGGCCGGCCCGCCGCCTACCACGACCACATCAGGATCGCTCTCCGCCATGCACGCTCCCCCATGATCGGGCATCCTTATACAGGAGAAGTGTAACGACAAAACAGGGGGTGGACCATCCGCGTTGAAAATCGCACGACAATCGCGGCGCCGCTTGAGATTATCTTTGGTCTGGCATCGCGGGTAGAAGACTGGCCGCGGATCCTCCCGCATTATCGGCGGGTGAACGTGCTGGCCGAGCGGCCCGAGGGGCGGATAGTGTCCATGGCCGCGTTCCGGACCGGCGTGCCGCTGCCCGTGGGTTGGAAAACACTCCAGAAGCTTGAACCGGACTCCAGCCGTGTGCGGTACCTCCACATCGGTGGGGTGACCCGTGGGATGCGCGTGGAGTGGCGCCTGACCTCTGGACCGCGCGGCGTGGAGGCCACCATCGTCCACGACTTCGCCCCTCCGTGGCCCTGGCCCGGTCCCTGGATCGCCCGCGTGATGATCTGCGGCTTCTTCGTACACGCGATCGCCGATCAAACCCTGGCCGGGATCAAGGCCGTTGCCGAAGGACTTGCCTGCCCCGAACGGCCTGTATCATGAGTGCTCCGGGGCGGCTGGAGCAGCGACATCGGCGGGTTGTCATCACCGGTATCGGCGCCGTCACGCCGATCGGGATTGGCCGCGGACGGTTATGGGAGGGGGTGACCCGCGGAGTCTCGGCCGTGGACACCATCCGCTCCTTCGATGCCTCGGCCTTCCCGTCGACCATGGCGGCGGAAGTGCGCGATTTTATCCCGAGGGATCACCTGCCCGCCAAACTGGCGCATCGGATGGACCGCTATGCCCAATTCGCGGTCGCCTCGGCCCGCATGGCGCTTGAGGACGCGGGCCTCGACCCAGGGGCGATTGAAGACGGACGAGGAGGGGTGTATTTGGGTTCGGCCCTCGGCGGCACGGCGGGCGCCGAGGCCGAGCACGTCAAGTTCATGGCGGGCGGTTTGCGGGCCGCCAATCCTTTGCTGGCCTTATCGGTGTTTGGCGCTTCCGCCAGTACCAACGTGGCCATGCATCTGGGCCTGACCGGCCCCTGTACCTGCAACGCGGACGGCTGCGCCGCTGGGGCGATCGCGGTGGGACAGGGGTTCCGCGCCGTCCGCGAGGGGCTGCTGGATGTCGCTCTGGCGGGCGGAGCCGAGGCGCCGTTGATGCCGCTTACCTATGGTGCCTTCGCGATTATTCGCGCCATGTCCACGAGGAACGACGATCCGGCCCACGCGTCGCGCCCGTTCGATATCGATCGGGACGGCTTCGTCATGGGTGAAGGGGCGGCCATTCTGGTCCTGGAGGAACGTGACCACGCGATCCGCCGAGGCGCCCGACCAATCGCCGAGATCCGAGGCTTTAGCCAAAATTGCGATGCCTACCGAATGACCGCGCCCTTGCCCGACGGGTCGGTGGCGGCTCGCGCGATCCGGCAAGCGCTCCAGGACGCCGGAATCGATGCCGAGGACATCGGGTATGTCAAGGCGCATGGGAGTAGCACGCCGATGAACGATGCCACCGAGGCCGTGGCGATCCGGCGGGCCCTGGGCTCCCATGCCTCGCGTATTCCGGTGAGCGGCACCAAGGGCTTGCACGCGCACGCATTGGGGGCCAGCGGGGCTATCGAAGCGGCGATCACCGCGCTGGCGCTCAGGGAGGGCTATCTGCCGCCAACCGCGAATCTGGTCGATCCCGACCCGGAATGCGCGCTCGACCTCATTCAGGGGCGGGGTCGGGAGCAGCGCGTGCGTCACGCCCTGTGCGATTCCTTCGGATTCGGCGGCATCAACGCGGCGCTGATCCTGCGCGCCGCCGAGGAGACGTAGGCGGGCCCGTGCGTGGAGGCGGCCGTTCGGTCGGATTGGTCGGATCCGACCGATCGGTCCGATGCTCAATCATTCATACCGCAGTGCCTCGGCCGGATAGACTCTTGAGGCTTGCCAGGCCGGCAAGTAGGTGGTGAGCAGGGAGGCCAGATAGGCGATCAGCACGATCACCCCGATCTGGAGCCAGGGGACGTTAAGAGCAATACTGTTATCGGTCTTCGCCT